>CAINEA010000241.1 GCA_903847525.1 uncultured Acetobacteraceae bacterium
GATGGACCATGTTCTGCTGCACGGCCCGCCGGGCCTCGGCAAAACCACCCTGGCGCAGATCGTCGCGCGCGAACTCGGCGTCGGGTTCCGCGCCACCTCCGGCCCCGTCATCCAGCGCGCCGGCGACCTTGCCGCGATTTTGACAAACCTTCAGCCCAAAGACGTCTTGTTCATCGACGAAATCCATCGCCTGCAGCCCGCCATCGAGGAGGTGCTGTACCCCGCGATGGAGGATTTCCAGCTGGACCTGATCATCGGCGAAGGCCCGGCCGCCCGCTCGGTGCGCATCGACCTTTCCCCCTTCACCCTGGTCGGCGCCACCACCCGCGCCGGCCTGCTGGCGACCCCGCTGCGCGACCGCTTCGGCATCCCGCTGCGGCTGATCTTCTACACCCCGGCCGAGTTGGAGCTGATCGTCGCCCGCGGCGCCGACCTGCTCGGCCTGCGCCTGACCAAAGACGGCGCGGTGGAAATCGCCCGACGTTCGCGCGGCACGCCCCGCATCGCCGGCCGCCTGCTGCGCCGCGTCCGCGACATCGCCTCCGTCGAGGGCAGCGACCCCGTGGACCGCCGCGTCGCCGACGCCGCCCTCGTGCGCCTGGAAGTGGACCGTATCGGCCTCGACGCGATGGACCGGCGCTATCTGCGCCGCATCGCCGAGCACCACGCCGGCGGTCCTGTCGGCGTCGAAACCCTCGCCGCCGCCCTGGCCGAGGCGCGCGACACTTTGGAAGACGTGATCGAGCCCTATCTGATCCAGGAAGGCCTGATCCTGCGCACCAGCCGCGGCCGCATGCTCGGCGAACCCGGATGGCGCCATCTCGGCCTGACCCCGCCCTCCGGCTTACCGAGCCAACTCGACCTGCTGAAGGACGAACCGTGACGGCCAATCGCTCCGGTCATCGCTATCGCCTACGGGTCTATTACGAGGACACCGACGCGGGTGGGATCGTCTATCACGCCAACTATCTACGCTTCGCCGAGCGCGCCCGTACCGAAGCCCTGCGGCAGGCGGGAATCCCCCATGCCCTTCTGGTCGAGGCCTTCAACCGTATGTTCGTGGTGCGGCGCGCCGAAGTGGACTATGCGCAGCCCGCCCGTGTCGACGAGGAACTGGTGGTGGTCACGACTCCGATCGCGGTCGGCGGCGCCTCGCTGGTGTTGCGCCAGGACGTGCAGGGGCTCGACGGGGCCAGCCGCGTGGTTCTCACCGTGCGCCTGGCCTGCGTCAGCGTGGACGGCACCCGCCCGGCGCGGATGCCGCCGCTCTGGCGCGATGGGCTGCGCGGCATGATGGCTGAAGACGACGTGCCTGATCAGGAATTTGGCTGAACAAGGAGAGCGCGGGTGGACCGGGCAGTAGATGCAGTAAATCTGGGAACGGCGGCGGCGGGCGACCTGTCGCTGTGGGGCCTGTTCGTGCAGGCCGACATCGTCGTGAAAATCGTCATGATCGGCCTGCTCGCCGCGAGCGTCTGGGTCTGGGCGATCGTGTTCGAAAAAACCACCTCGCTGCGCCGCGCCAACAAGGAGGCGGATGGCTTCGAGGACCGTTTCTGGTCGGGCGGCTCGCTCGACGTGCTGTATGACACCGAAGGGCTGAAGCCCGGCCACCCGATGGCGGCGGTTTTCGGCGCGGCCATGAGCGACTGGCGCCGCAGCCAGCGCAAGGCGGGTGCCGAGGGTGCCCGTGCCGCGCTAGGCCCCTCCGGCGTCGGCGAACGGGTCGACCGCGCCATCACCGTGACCATCCAGCGCGAGATGGACCGCATGGAGCGATGGATGGTGTTCCTGGCCTCCGTCGGTTCCACCGCGCCCTTCGTCGGCCTGTTCGGCACCGTCTGGGGCATCATGCACAGCTTCTCCGCCATCGCCGCGATGCACAACACCAACCTCGCCGTGGTCGCCCCGGGCATCGCCGAGGCGCTGTTCGCCACCGCCATCGGCCTGGTCGCCGCCATTCCCGCGGTGCTCGCCTACAACAAAATCAGCACCGATCTCGGCCGCTACGCCTCCCGCCTGGAAGGTTTCGGCGCCGAATTCTCCGCCATCCTGTCGAGACAGAGCGAGGAGAGGGCATAAGCCATGGCCGGAGCGCTGCTGGGTAAGCGAAACGGGCGGGCCCGCTACCGCCCGCTGGCCGAGATCAACGTCACCCCGATGGTCGACGTCATGCTGGTGTTGCTGGTCATCTTCATGGTGACCGCGCCGCTGCTGACCTCCGGCGTGCCGGTGGACCTGCCGAAGGTCAGCGCCAAGCCGATAAACTCCGACAGCGAGCCGCTGACCGTCTCGGTCAACGCCGAGGGCAAGATCTATCTGCAAGACCAGGTGCTGGAGCTGCCCGACCTGGTGGCCAAGCTGAAGGCGCTTTCGAAGGACAACGCCGAGCGGCGGATCTTCGTGCGCGGCGACAAGAGCGTCTCCTACGGCACCATCCTGCAGGTGATGGGCACCATCACCGAGGGCGGGTTTACCAAGGTGGCATTGCTGGCCGAGCAGCCGGCTCCCGGGGCGACGCCGACGATAACGCCAACCGCGCCCGCAGGCTCAAAGCCGGCTGCCGCGCCGGCCACCCCGGCCAAGCCCGCACCAGCCAAGCGCCCCGGCTGAGCAGGGGCAGTCGCAGCCTTCCATGAGCCCGCTTCTGCGCCGCGGCGCGATCGCCTCCGGTCTCCTGCACATCGCCGTGCTGCTGGCGCTGTTGCTTGGCCTGCCCAGCGGCACGCCGGAGGAACCGCCGGAGGAAACGGAGGTGTCCATGATGTTCGAGGGCTCGGCGCAAAGCTCGATGCAGGCGCCCACGCCCGGCGAGGTCGCGGCGCCGGCCAATCTGGCACAGGAAACCCCGAAGCCGCCGTCACCCGAACCGCCCAAGCAGGCGCCGGAGGAAGCCCCGCCGCCTCCACCGCCACCCCCGCC
>CAINEA010000242.1 GCA_903847525.1 uncultured Acetobacteraceae bacterium
TCAACCGTCGATCAGCGATCGACTACCTGGGCAGTTACGGAGCAATAGAAATGGCGCGCCGGGCGAGTGACACGGCTGTACCTTGCTGGCCGAGAGAGACAGTGACATTGGCGAGATTGCAGAGCGCCGTCACGTCCGGCCCATCGCGGTGAATGAGAGTTTCGAGAGCTTCTTTTGCTTCTGCATGCCGATGCAGGCGCATGAGAACGGTGGCGCGGTCGTTCTGAAGTTGGGCGTTGTCTGGATCGAGTGTGATTGCGTGCGCGAGGGCTTTTTCCGCTTCCCTGCCGCGGTGAGACCTTGCTAGCAATCCGCCAAGAATGGCTGCGGGGCGGGGAGCTTCGGGCGCCAGTGCTGAAGCGGTAAGCAGCGCGCAGATCGCATCTTCCCGATACCCTAAGTGATCGAGCAGCACGCCCTTAGCGGTCGGCGCAACCGGATCCAACGGGTTGGCGAGGCATGCTAGTTCCAGGCGGGTCAGTTCAGCCGATGCAGTATCGGCTGCCAGCGCGGCTTTAATCCGATGCAGCGCATAGTCCAGGATACCTGGCTCAATACGCTGAGCTTCAGCGAAAGCGGATTCGGCGGCCGCATGGTCGCCAATCAATAGCAACGATAGCCCGAGTGCATCCCACGCTTGCGGATAGTTGGGAGCGATACTGCAGCAGCGCAGCAGCAGGGGCTGTGCTCCAAAGCCGTCTTGATGTTGAAGCTTCAATACCGCCAAGCCCAGCAAGGCGTCGATCTGTCTTGGATTGGCCGCCAAGGTGTCGGCGTAGGTTTTTTCTGCCTCTATGAGGCGCCCGGACGCAAGGAGGGCTTCAGCCTCTCGTCGCTGCGGTTCTTTCGGCTTCATGCGCGCTAAGGGGCGGGCGATACTTCCCGGGCCGGGATGTGTTATCGCCCAATCTAGCAGCGTGACGGTGCTGGGATCGCGCCCGGTAACGGCCGGTTGGACAAGAGCCCGCGTTCGCGCGGCTGATTCGCCTGGCAGATAGGCTATGCCGCGTGCGGCATTGTAAAGGGGTTCAGCAACGATCGTGTCCTGGGATTGCATGAGATTCCGTTCAGCTTCCATGCCCAAACCTTTCAAGCACCACGAAGAAGCCGTGGACTGGGGCGTTGGCCTCATACCGTTGGATTTCCCGGCGCAAGGATTGGATTGTGAAGCCGGCGTTACTGACTGTCCGCGCTAGATAGTCAGCGGTGTGAGCGTAGCGGCCTTGGCGCCCGAGGGCCCAGTCGCCGCCGCCTTGCATGTTTGCCGGAGGATGACCCGCGGCGTCGCGCAACAATTCTTCGACGGAAAAAATGAACAGGCCGCCGGTTGCCAGCCGCCCGAATGCCGTGCGGAGTATTTCGTCGAGTTCACCGAAATAGCAAAACACGTCGCCGGCGAGAATTAGCCCCCACAATCGCTCATCCTTTGCGAAAAAGTCCATTAGGTCTGCACAATGGAGCTCGGCATAGAGTTCCTTGTTCTGGGCCTGGGCCAGCATTCGCCCGGAGAGGTCCACGCCCGTAAACGGCCCCACGTGCAGGTCAGCGAGCATCAGAGCCAGGAGGCCCGTGCCGCAGCCAAGATCGAGTGTAGGGCCGACCGGATGCCCGATTGCACTTAGGGGCCGCGCAGGAATAAGAGATTCGGGTTGGATTTTTCTCGGGTAGAGGATTCCGGCTCGGCTGTGCAGTGGCTACGGTTCGCGGATGATCGACGAGAACGCGATCCGCACGCGATATGCGGCCATCAGAGACCAA
>CAINEA010000243.1 GCA_903847525.1 uncultured Acetobacteraceae bacterium
GGAAATCCGCCGCCCAGCCGCCGACCAGCGTGCCGGCGGTGGAGCCGACCATGTAGCCGGTGAGCGCGGACGACGCGGCGGCAATGGCCAGGCCGTGCACGGTGTGCAGCACGGTGATCAGCCAGGACTGGATGCCGGCGCCGGCCATGGCCGAGAGCATGAAGAAGCCGAAGAACAGCAGCATCGGCCGGGTCATCAGCAATTGCCGGCCGGACAGGTGAACGCCGCCGGTATGCGCGGGTTCGGCGCGGACCTGGTCCACCAGAATGCGGCTTTGCAGCAGGATGGCGGCGACCGTGGGGATGCCGAGCAGGCCGACCACGATCAGCGCGCCGCGCCAGCCGACGAAGACCATCAGGAAGGCGATCACCGGCGGGCCGAGGGCAAAGCCGAGATTGCCGTTGAAGGTGTGGAAGGCGAACGCCCGGCCCATGCGTTCCTTTTCCACCGAGCCCGACAGGATGGCGTAATCGGCGGGATGGATGACGGAGTTGCCGACGCCGGACAGCAACGCCAGCGCCAGGATCTGCCAGTAGTCTGTGGCGAAGCCCATGGCGGTGATGGACAGCGACATCAGCAGCGTGCCGCCGATCAGGAAGCGGCGGGCTCCGTGCTTGTCGACCAGGAAGCCGATGGGGGTCTGCAGGATGCCGGTCATCGTCGCCATCAGCGCCGAGGACAGGCCGAGTTGCCAGAAGCTGACATCAAAGGCGGCCTGCCAGGCCAGAAACAGCGGCGGCAGGCACAGCATGTAGAAATGGGAGAGGAAATGCGCCGTGCCGATCAGCAGATTGACCCGCGTGCTCCTGCTGACCGCCATGCGCCACTCTCCTGCTGTCCCCCAAACGGAGATCGTGGGAGAGATCGTTCGCAAGCATGCGGCGCGATCATCGTCACGTCAACGGAAGGGACAGGGCTCCTGCCGGTTTCGGATCCCGCTGCCCACGACCCGTTGCTGGCGGGGCGGACAAGTTACCCATAAAAGCAATTCGGCTTACCAGACCGAAAGGATGAGTTTCATGAGCGATCCCTCCCGGCGCAATCTCCTCACTCTGGCCGCGATGGGTGCCGCCGGCGCGGCGATGGGTGTTGGTTTGCCCGCGGTCGCTTCTTCCGATCCGAACGCGGTGGCAGCCCAAATATCGTCGAAGCTGTTCGCGCAGGATGGGCTGGCCCGGCCGGCCCCCGACAGACCCACCGCTTCCGATCTGGCGAAGGGGCTGGACCGGACGTTGGTTCTGGGCGGCGGCGGCGAGTATTATGTCGCCTGGTATTGCGGCTTTTTCCATGGCCTGCTCGAGCAGGGCATCGACCTGAATGTTGCCGAGATGATCGTGGGGACGTCGGCAGGGTCCTATGCCGGTTCGGCGCTGGCGAGCGGGCATTTTCAGATTCTGCGCACGGAATTCGATTTCTTCGGGCATTTTCCCGGCCTGTTCGCGAAGATGGCACCGGTTACGAGCCCGAATGCGAGCCAGAAACGCGCGCAGGAGATTAATTTCAGCGTGAGGGACGGCAGCCCGGCCTCCATTCGCGCGATCGGCCATGCGGCGCTGGCTGCGGATAACCGGTTGAACGGCGATGGGGTGGAACGGCTGGCGTGGCTGCTGACCGGCGACAGCCGAACCGGCTGGCCGGTGGCGAAGATGTATACCACCGCGAACGATTGCTACACCGGCGAGCGGCTGATCATCGGGCAGGCAGCGGCCAGGAAGAATGGTATCCCGCTGGCGCATGCCGCGGCGGCCAGTTCGTCGCTGCCTGGGGTGATCGGGCCGACGCTGCTGGGACAGCGGTATTGCATGGACGGCGGCATTTCCAGGACCTGGGCACACGCGGACGTGGTCGCGGGGTCCCGGCGGGCGATCGTGATCACGCTGACCAACGGCTATGAGGGCAGCCTGCTGAGCGGCATTCCACACAACGTTCACACCGAGATGACGGCCCTGGAGGCGACGGGGACCAAGGGGATGCTGATTATCGCCGGGACACCGAAGGGGGTGGACCTGCTGGATCCCGGGCAGATCGCGCCGGCGCTGAGGGCAGGCTATGCGCGGGCCAAGGTCGAGGCCGGGAAGATCCGGATTTTCTGGGCCTGAAGTATCAGGCCAAACAGATCAGAGAATTTTCCAGCCGTCCGGCGTCTTGCACCAGGTCAGCTCGCCGGTGCGGTTGGGCGGGCGGCCGCGGGCCATGGACTGGTAGCCCACGGCGACGCAGGCAAAGCCCTTGCGGTAAAGCTGGCTTTTCACCGTCAGGGAGCCGGTCGATTTCGTTTCCGGGTTGGTCCAGCTTTCCTGGGTCCCCGGTTTCAGGTCGGGGTTTGACAGCAGCTTTTGGGTGGCCTCGTCCAGCACCTTGAAGTCGCCGTTCGACAGCTTGATCTTGCTGGCATCGCCGAAGGGATTGATCTGCGCCTGAGCAGGCGCAGAGGCCATTAGACCCAAAACGGGTAGCGCCAACCAGATCGCGCGCATCAGGCGGTCCGGTCGCCGCCCGCGCCCAACGCCGCCTGCGCCGCCGCGAGGCGCGCCACGGGGACGCGGTACGGACTGCAGGAAACGTAGTCCAGCTTCACTTCCTCGCAGAAGGCGATCGAGGCCGGGTCGCCGCCATGCTCACCGCAGATGCCGAGCTTGATGCCCGGGCGGGTCTTGCGGCCGCGCTCGGCGGCGATGCGGATCATTTCGCCCACACCCTCGATATCCAGCGAGACGAACGGGTCCTTCGGCAGGATGCCCTGCGACACGTAGTCCGGCAGGAACTTTCCGGCGTCGTCGCGCGACAGGCCGAAGACGGTCTGGGTCAGATCGTTGGTGCCGAAACTGAAGAAGTCGGCGACCTCGGCGATCTTGTCGGCGGTGATGGCGGCGCGTGGCAGTTCGATCATCGTGCCGACACTGTATTCCAGCCGCCGGCCCGCCTCGGCGAACACAAGTTCGGCCACGCGGTCGATCTGTGCGCGGGTGATTTCCAGTTCCTTCTTCATGCCCACCAGGGGGATCATGATTTCCGGGACCGGGGCGTTGCCGGTTTCCTTGGCAACGGCCAGCGCAGCCTCGAAGATGGCGCGGGCCTGCATTTCGTAGATTTCCGGGTAGGAGATGCCAAGACGGCAGCCGCGATGGCCGAGCATCGGGTTGGCTTCCGCCAGTTCCCCGGCGCGCTGGCGCATCGCCTCGATATCGGTGCCGAGCGCCTTGGCCACGTCGGCCAGTTCCGCATCCGCGTGCGGCAGGAATTCGTGCAGCGGCGGATCGAGCAGGCGGATGGTAACGGGCAGGCCGGCCATGATGCGGAACAGGTCGTGGAAGTCCTGGCGCTGGAACGGCAGCAGGCGGGCGAGGGCCGTGCGGCGGCCCGCCTCATCGGAGGACATGATCATCTGCCGCACGGCGCCGATGCGCTCGGGATTGAAGAACATGTGCTCGGTCCGGCACAGGCCGATGCCCTCGGCACCGAATTTCTTCGCCGTCTCGGCATCGAGCGGCGTTTCGGCGTTGGTGCGCACCTTCAGGCGGCGGACCTTGTCGGCCCACAGCATCAACGTGGCAAAATCATCGGACATCGCCGGTTCGATCATCGGCACCGAGCCGACGAACACCTCACCGGTGGCGCCGTCCAGCGTGATGGTTTCGCCGGCCTGGACGATCTTGCCGCCGGCGGAGAGGATCTGGGCGTTGTAGTCCACCGCGATGCCGCCGGCGCCGGCCACGCAGGGCCGGCCCATGCCGCGCGCGACCACGGCCGCGTGGCTGGTCATGCCGCCGCGCGTGGTCAGGATGCCTCGGCAGGCGTACATGCCGTGAATGTCCTCGGGGCTGGTTTCGATGCGGACCAGGATGACGTCCTCGCCCTTGGCGGCGCGGGCCTCGGCCTCATCGGCGTTGAAGACAACCGCGCCGCAGGCGGCGCCGGGGCTGGCCGGCAGGCCCTTGGCCATCAGGGTGCGGGGGGCCTTGGGATCGAGCATCGGGTGCAGCAACTGGTCCAGCGAGGCCGGATTGACCCGCTTGATCGCCTCGTTCTCGTCGATCAGGCCCTCATGGGCCATGTCCACGGCGATGCGCAGGCTGGCGGCGGCGGTGCGTTTGCCGTTGCGGGTCTGCAGCATGTACAGCTTGTTCTGCTGGACGGTGAACTCGATGTCCTGCATGTCGCGGTAGTGCTTTTCGAGCGTGGCGCGGATCGCCATCAGCTCGGCGTAGGCGTTCGGCATCGCCTCTTCCATCGGCACTTCGCCGGGCTTGGCACGCAATTTGGCCATCGGCTGCGGCGTGCGGATGCCGGCCACCACGTCCTCGCCCTGCGCGTTCACCAGGTATTCGCCGTAGAAGATGTTCTCGCCGGTGGAGGGGTCGCGGGTGAAGCAGACGCCGGTGGCGCAGTCCGCACCCATATTGCCGACCACCATCGCCTGCACGTTCACGGCGGTGCCCCAGTCGGCGGGGATGTCGTGCAGCCGGCGGTAGGTATTGGCGCGGGGATTCATCCAGCTGCCGAACACCGCGGTGATCGCGCCCCAGAGCTGGGCGGTCGGGTCCTGCGGGAAGGGCTTGCCGGTGGCTTCCTCGACGACGGTCTTGTAGCCGTCCACCACGCGCTTCCAGTCATCGGCGGACAAGGCGGTGTCCTCGATGGCGCCGGTCTCGAATTTCACCTGCTCGATGATCTCCTCGAAGCGGTGATGATCGACGTCCAGCACGACCGAGCCGTACATTTGGATGAAGCGGCGGTAGGAATCCCAGGCGAAGCGGGGGTCCTGGGAGGCTTTCGCAAGGCCCTCCACCGTGTCGTCGTTCAGGCCGAGATTGAGCACGGTGTCCATCATCCCGGGCATGGAGACACGGGCGCCGGAGCGGACGGAGACGAGCAAAGGCTTGTCGCGGTCGCCGAATTTCTTGCCGACGGCGGTCTCGACCAAAGCGAGCGCGGCGCGGACCTGGGCGTCCAGCTCGGCGGGATAGGTTTCCGAGTTCTCGTAATAGGCGGTGCAGACTTCGGTGGTGATGGTGAAGCCGGGGGGCACGGGCAGGCCGATATTGGCCATTTCCGCAAGATTGGCGCCCTTGCCGCCGAGCAGGTTGCGCATTTCCGCGCGGCCTTCGCTCTGGCCGGCGCCGAAACTGTAGACCCACTGGGTGGTGGCGGGCTTGGTTAGAATCTGCTGTGACATCTTCAGCCCTCGATCTTCGAGAAATCTGCAATACGATCCATGGTAGCACGAACGCGCGAGAGCAATCGCAAACGATTGCGGCGCAATTCAGGCTTTTCGGCATTGACCGTCACCTTATCGAAGTAGGCGTCCAGTGGGGCGCGCAAAGCGGCCATGGCGGACATGGCGCCAGCGTAGTCCTCGGTATCCAGCCTGGCGTCGATCCCCGGGGCGGCCTGGTCCAGCGCGTGGGCCAGGGCGGTTTCCTCGTCCTGTTCGAACAAGACGGGATCGGGCGCAGCGTCGTGTGGACCGTCCTTCTTTTCCTCGATGCGCAGGATGTTGGCGGCGCGGCGGTAGGCGGCGAGGAGGTTGGCGCCATCCCCGGTGCCGAGCAGGGCCGCGATGGCCTCGGTGCGAGCGAGCAGGCGGACGAGGTCGTCGTCGGAGCCGGCGGCGAAGACCGCGGTCAGAACGTCGTGGCGGGCACCTTCGGCGCGCAGCTGGACCCGGAGTCGATCCACGATGAAGCCGATGATCTCCGCTTCCAGTTCCGCATCGCCAGGGCGAGCGGGACGGATTTCCTCCAGAGCATCGTGCACCAGGCTCTCGAGCCCGAGTCGCAAGGCGTTTTCCCGGATGATTCGGATGATACCGAGGGCGGCGCGGCGCAACGCATACGGATCGCCCGAGCCGGTAGGCTTCTCGCCGATGTCGAAGAAGGCGACCAGTTGGTCGAGCTTGTCGGCCAGTGCCACGGCGACCGAGACCGGCGCCGCCGGTACCGCGTCCGCCGGTCCCTTCGGTGCATAGTGGTCGCGGATGGCGTCGGCCACGAAGCCGTCCTCGTTGTCGTGGCTAGCGTAGTAGCCGCCCATCACGCCTTGCAGTTCGGGGAACTCGCCGACCATGCCGGTCAGCAGGTCGGCCTTGCAGAGTTCCGCCGCCCGCTCGGCCAGCGCCGAGCCGGCACCGACGAGCGGGGCGATGCGCCCGCAGAGGCGGACC
>CAINEA010000244.1 GCA_903847525.1 uncultured Acetobacteraceae bacterium
AGTGACAAGAGGGCCAACCGAGACCGTGCAAGGCCTGGATTGGCCCTCTTGTCACTCCCAAACCAGTCGCGGGTTCTAAGGGCTTGCCCGGGCAAGGACCATCTTATGTTGCATCCGGCGATCGTGTGCGGGACACTCGATTTCCGACAGGAGGGAAAATCCATGGGAAATTGCATTGTCGTCGTCCAGTTCGATCTGCCGAAACGGACCGAGGAACAGGCGGTGAAAGGCGGCACGGCGTCCGCGCCGACCTATCGGGCCCTCGGGAAGAAGGGGTTGATCCGCAAGGATTATCTGAATGGCGACACCGGCACCGGGGGCGTCTATCTCTGGGACAGCCGGGCGTCGGCGGAGGCCTGGTTCACCGAGGAGCGGGTGGCGGAACTGACCGAGCGCTTCGGCGCCAGGCCGCGGCTTACCTGGTACGACACCCATGTGACGGTCGATAATTTGAACGACCAGACGCGGGTCAACGGCACTTCGATCGAGGCCATGGCCTGACAGACTGGCCGGGCGGGCGGTGCTTGCGTCCATTAGAAGATCGCCCGTCCGTAGTTCCGCGCCAGGACCATCGACGCCAGCCTGCTGGGCCTCGGTGCGGCTGTGGCATCATGCGCCCACACCGCGCCCGTCCGCTGAACCTGCCGACATCAGCGGTTCCGTGCGGGCCTGCGCGATTTGGCGGCGGCGACGGAGCGGGGCAGCCTGACGCCGGGTAGCGGGATCGGGTGACGGGAATGATCAGGATCGCGGCGGAGACGGATATTCTCGGCATGGTGGATGTGCAGCCGACGTTCATGCCGGACGGCGAGCTTCCGGTGCCCGACGGACAGGACGTGGTGCCGGCGATCAATCACCTGTCCGGCCGGTTCGCGCACGCGTTCACCACGCAGGACTGGCATCCGCCCGGACATGTCTCCTTCGCCAGCGCGCATCCCAGCCGCAGCCCGTACGATCTGGTGACGATGCCGCATGGCGAGCAGGTGTTGTGGCCGGACCATGCGTTGCAAGGAACGGCGAACGCGGAGCTGCATGCCGGGCTCGATGACGGGAAGATTGAGGTGGTGATCCGAAAAGGTTTTCACCGGGGGATCGACAGCTAATCTGCGTTCTTCGAGAACGACCGTCGGACGCCGACGGGGCTGGATGGGTGGCTGCGCCAGCGCGGGTTCCGGCGGGTGTTCCTGTGCGGGCTGGCGCTGGATTTTTGCGTGGCGTGGTCGGCCGAGGATGCGATCCGGCTGGGATACGAGGTGGTGGTGATCGAGGATGCGTGCCGGTGGATCGGCATGCCAGCCGAGGCGGGTCGGAATTCAATGGATGCGGCCCGGGAACGGTTGTCGGGGCTGGGGGTCGTGATCGCCCGGATGGCGGAGGTGGGTTAGGAGGAAGCAAGGCCAGGGGCTCTGCCCCAGACGCGCGAACTTAAGGTGGTCTGAGCTGGCATGCCTGGAGCGTTCTGCGTCTTGGTGCTTCTGCGAGCTTTCGACGAAACCGCGCGAGTGCGGCGCGTGTATGCAGTCTAGGTCTGGGGAGAATGGCGTTGAGCAAGATCTCCCTTGCCTTCGCCCAGGCACGCCAGAGTGGTTGCGGAGCGGGTTTCGGTTCCCGGCACCGAGGGGAGAAAACCGACTATCTCATTGGCGAGATCGTCGGTCAGAACTGCGGCGATCAGATGCGCCAGCAGCCAGGTTCGTGCCCGGACCGGATCGGCGGACGGCAGTTCATCCAATCGGCCCAGGGTCTTGAGCCGTTTGAAGCCGATCTCGACCTGCCAGCGATCGCGATAGAGCGTGGCCACCCGCTCCATGGGCTGGGCGTCCGCCGCCAGCGAGGTGTGAGCAACAGTAGAAATCCGGCCGCCTGGAGTGTGCGCGGGTCGATCTTATGACTGTTCTTATTGGCTTTGCGCACCCGCCGGGCGCGTTGTCGTTCGGCTGCTTCGGCGGGCAGAGGTTGGATCACCAGCCGCGTCGCGCTGGAAAGTCCCTTGATCCAGACCGGAACGTCTCTCGTTTGCAGAGTATCGGCGAGCAGCGCCATGAGATCGACGCGCTCGCCCGAC
>CAINEA010000245.1 GCA_903847525.1 uncultured Acetobacteraceae bacterium
AATGCCAACGGGTCATTGCCCTGCTGCGCCAGGCCGGCTGGGACGCGCCGATCTTCCTGCACGGCGCCCTGAGCAAGATGTGCGAGGTCTACGAGCAGCAGGGCGTGAGGCTCGGTGCGCTGCTTCCCGCCACCACCGCGGCGAAGGCGTCGCTGAAGGGCGCCCTTGTGCTGGCCCCGCCCGGCGCCCTTGCCGATCGCTGGGCCAACCGCCTGACCGATCCTGTCGTGGGCCTGGCCTCCGGCTGGATGGCGGTGCGCCAGCGGGCTAAGGCGCGCGGCGTGGAGTTGCCGCTGGTCATCTCCGACCACGCCGACTGGAACGCCCTGAACGAAACCATCGATGAAGTGGCCGCGCCGGAAATCTGGGTCACCCATGGCCGGGAGGACGCGCTGATCCACGCCGCCGGCCTGCGCGGCATCCGCGGCCGGGCGCTCCGCCTGCTCGGTTATGGCGACGAGGATGAGGGCGAGGCTGAATCGCCCGAGGCGGCCGCGTGATCGCCTTCGCCGCCCTGCTGGAACGCCTGGCCTTCACCCCTTCGCGCAACGCCCGCATCGCCCTGCTGGCACGCTATTTCGCCGCCACGCCGGACCCCGATCGCGGCCTCGGCCTGGCCGCCATCGCCGGCGAATTGCGCTTCACCGCCGCCAAGGCCGGCCTGATCCGCGAGCTCGCCGCCGCGCGCACCGACCCCGTGCTTTTCGAACTGTCCTATGACTATGTCGGCGACCTCGCCGAAACCGTCGCCCTGATCTGGCCTGCCGCGCGCACCAACCAGGCCCCGCCCAGCCTGTCCGAAGTCGTGGAAACGCTGGCCGGCACCCCGAAATCGGAACTGCCTTCCATCGTCTCCGGCTGGCTGGATGCCTCCACCCCGTCCGTCCGCCTCGCGCTGCTGAAGCTGCTCACCGGCGGCCTGCGCGTCGGCGTCTCCGCCCGCCTCGCTCGCGTGGCGCTGGCGGAACTCAGCGAAGGCCGCATCACGGTCGATGACCTGGAAGAGATCTGGCATGGCGTAACCCCACCCTATCCCAGCCTGTTCGCCTGGCTGACCGGCGACGGTCCGCGCCCCGACCCGGCCGGCGCGCCAGTGTTCCGCCCGCCGATGCTGGCGCATCCGCTGGAACTCTCCGACCTCGCCTCCCTCGAACCCGCCGACTACCGCGCCGAATGGAAATGGGACGGCATCCGCGTCCAGCTGGTCTCCGGCCCCGGCGGGCGGCGCATCTTCTCCCGCGGCGCGGAGGATTTGTCCGCCGCTTTTCCCGACCTCATCGCCGCGATGGATTTCCACGCCGTGCTGGACGGCGAATTGCTGGTCGTGCGCGACGGCACGCCCGCCCCCTTCGCCGATTTGCAACGCCGCCTCAACCGCAAGACCGCCTCGCCGCAACTGCAAAAATCCCACCCCGTCGGCGTGCGGCTCTATGACATGCTGTTCGACGCCGGAGAGGATATCCGCGTTCAGCCCTTCGACATCCGCCGCGCCCGTCTCGAAGCCTGGCACGCCGTCGAGGTGCCGAACCGGATGGAGCTCTCCAGCCTGATCCCCTTCTCCAGCTTCGACGAACTCGCCATGCTGCGCGACGGCGCCCGCGCAGCAGCGATCGAGGGGCTGATGCTCAAGCGCGCCGACAGCCACTATCTCGCCGGCCGCCAGCGCGGCCCCTGGTGGAAATGGAAGCGCGACCCGCTGCGCATCGACGCCGTGCTGATGTACGCCCAGCGCGGCCACGGCAAACGCAGCGGAAGCTTTTCCGACTACACCTTCGGCCTCTGGCGCAACGGCGACCTGCTGCCGGTCGGCAAGGCCTATTTCGGCTTCTCCGATGCCGAGCTGGTGTTCCTCGACCGCTGGATCCGCAACCACGCCATCGCCCGCTTCGGCCCGGTCACGGAGGTGGAAAAGGCGATGGTGCTGGAAGTGGCCTTCGACGCCGCGCAACTCTCCACCCGCCACAAATCCGGCGTCGCGCTCCGCTTCCCCCGCATCGCCCGCATCCGGCCCGACAAACCCGCCGAGGAGGCCGATCGCCTGGACAGCCTGCTGGCGTTGGTCGAGGGTCGGTAGGGAAGGCCCGTGCGGCCACCTCCTGAA
>CAINEA010000246.1 GCA_903847525.1 uncultured Acetobacteraceae bacterium
AAACGTCCAAGAAGCAGACAAGGCGGCGAACCGCGTTGCTGCACTGCACAAATTAAGGAGGATGCCCGTCGGTTGCAAGGGAAATATTGCACCGCACCATAAAAATTTTCAGGAGCCTGGCGAGACCATCATTGAACCCGCCCTATAGGCAAAACCCGATGGGCAAACCCTCACGGGCAAAAAAAGTGGCGGCACCTTGCAGTGCCGCCAAGTTTAGGGAGGAAACGTCCAAGAAGCAGACACTACGGCGAACCGCCATGCTGCGGTGCACAATATGCCGATCTGTTCGCCGAAAAGCAAGTCTTGTTTTGCCTTATAGAGTCCGGATTTGTCTGGGCATGCAATCGATCTGGGCAGCAGAGCAAACAAGTTGCATCTCTTTGCTTTCATGGAACATCCCAGCCCGATCGAGACAGGCAGCGTGATGGGTTAGCCGTCCGGGAACCGCGCTCGGCGCCCAGCGTTAACGTTTGCTCAAGGGGTTGGACCTAGGTTCAACGGATGTATCGGCATTTTGTCTCGTTTGTAATTACCCAGATTGCGGTTGTTCGGGGGTTGGCGATTCGGGTTTTGGTCCTGCTGGCCCTGTTGGCGTTGGGCGCCTTTGTCCCCCACGTGGTTACCGAAGCGTACGCCGCGTCGGCCGCCCCCCAGTTTCTCACGATGCCACCGCTCACGATGCCACCCCCTGGCGCCCAGTGCCGTGCCGCCATTGCCCAGGCGGAGCGGGCGGGCGGTATTCCCCCACAGTTGCTCGCCGCGATCGGGCGGGTGGAGAGCGGGCGGCGCGACCCGGCATCCGGCAGTTTCTCGCCCTGGCCCTGGACCGTGAACGCGGAAGGCCAGGGATATTTCTTCGACAGCAAGGCGGAGGCCATCGCCGCCGTGCGGAAGATGCGCGCGGACGGCATGCGCTCCATCGATGTCGGCTGCATGCAGGTGAACCTGATGCACCATCCGAACGCCTTCGCCAGCCTGGAAGCCGCGTTCGATCCCATGCAGAACGCCGCCTACGCGGCGAAGTTCCTGAACGATCTCCATACCCAGACCGCGGATTGGCCGAAGGCCACCGCACTCTATCATTCGGCCAACCCGGACCTGGGCGAGCCCTATCAACGCAAGGTGCTGGCCGCCTGGCCGGACGAAAAGCGCCTGGCCGGCCAGTCTCCACCCAGCAATTTCGCCTTTGGCTCCGGCGCCGCCAATGCCGCGTTCGGCAGCAGCGGGGCCATGATCGCCCCGGTCCGGCGAATCGCATCTGCGTCGGGAGACATTGCCGGAGCCCCCTCAACAGCGGCAGGGGGTCCAGGCACAGGCCCGGGCCGGAGCCTGGATGCCTACCGCGCCGCACCCATCACGATGATCTCTCGCATTCGCCGCATAGGCGGCTGAGGCTTCACCCGCAGGCGGCCCGGGCAGCCTCGAACTCAACGCCGGTCCGGGACACCAGTTCGGTAACCCCGGGAATGTCGAACACGCCGGAAACCGCGTGGCCGGCGCTCCAGATATCCTTCCAGCGCTTCGTGCCTTCCGACTCCGCCCTCTCCCGCGCGCCGCGGTCGATGTCCTTACCAATGTCGATGGTACCGCGCTGGGGAAGTCCGTCCGGATCCAGCCCGGCCGCGACGATGGACGGGCGCAGCATGTTGGTTTCCAGCCCGGTGAAAGCCCGGGTCAGCATCACATCGTCCAATCGGGAGGCGACCAGCATGTCCTTGTAGGCCGCGGCCGCCATGCTTTCGCGCGTGGCGATGAACTTGGTGCCCATATAGCCGAGGTCGCAACCCAGCGCGCGCGCCGCCCATAGCGCCTGCCCATCCGCGATACCCCCGGCCATGACCATCGGGCCGTCCCAGAAGGCCCGGACGGCGCGGGCGAAGGCGAAAGGATTGGCCCACCCGGTCTGCCCGCCGGCGCCGGCGGTCAGCAGTACCAGGCCGTCGCTGCCGACGGCCACCGCCTTCTCCGCATGGCGAACGGACGCGACATCGGCGAACACTAGGCAACCGCCATCCCGCAAGGCGGGGATAACCCGTTCGGGGCTGCCGACGCTGGCGATCACCATTTCCACCTTGTGGCGCAGCAGCACCGCCACATCCTCCATCACCCGCGCGTTGGAGCGATGGACGATCAGATTCGGACAGATCGGCGGCAGCGCGCGCCCCGCCGCCTGTTCGGCATCGGCAACCCGGCGGCGCATCTGCGTCAGCCAGGCATCCAGCTCGTCCGTGCTGCGGCAATTCACCGTCGGAAACGCGCCAATGATGCCGCTGCAGCAGGCGGCCACCACCAATTCGACGCCGGAGACCAAGAACATCGGCGCCGCGATCAGCGGCAGCGACATCCGGGCCGCCAGCGCCGCGGGCAGGCTCATGGCGCGAATTCGGACCGGATCACCTCGCTGTGCTGTCCGATGCCCGGCACCGGACCCAGATGCCGCTCGCCATCGGTGGTGATCACCGGCGGGGCGGCAATCGCCACAGGCCCCCCGGCGGTGTCGATGGTGACCCGGCGCAACGCCGGATGCTTCGAGAAAGCCGCAAGGTCATTGACGAAGCCATAGGCGGCATTGGCCGCCCGCAGCTTCGCCGCCGCCTCGTCACGGGTCAGGCTGGCGAACATCGTGCCGACATAGCCGTCCACCATGGCGCGGTTGGCGCAGCGGATGACGTTGGACTGGAAGCCCTCACGCTGCGGCAGATCCGGCTCGTCCATGAAGCGGGCGCAGAAATCGGCCCATTCGCGTTCGTTCTGGATCGCCACCAGCACCTGGGAGCCGTCCTTGGTCGGGAACGCGCCATAGGGGCATATGGACGGGTGCGCCAGGCCGACACGTTCCGGCGCCTTGCCAGTGCCTTCGAAGAACAGCAGCGGGACGTTCATCCAATCCGCCATGCCGTCGAACAGGCTGACCTTCAGGCCTTTCCCCATTCCGGTAATGCCGCGCCCGATCAGAGCCTCCAGCACCCCGGCATGGGCCGCCATGCCGCAGGCGATGTCGCATGCCGACACGCCAACACGGCCGGGCCCCTCGGGCCGCCCAGTGACCATGGCGAGGCCGGATTCCGCCTGCACCAGCAGGTCGTAGGCCTTCATCGTCGCGTAATCGCCGGAATCTCCGTAGCCGGAGATATCGACAGTGATCAGCCTTGGATATGTCGCCCGCAGCGCATCCGACCCGAAACCTGCCCGCGCGGCGGCGCCCGGGGCCAGGTTCTGGATAAAGACATCGGCCTTGGACAGGATGCCATGCAGCAGCGCGGCATCCGCCGGCTGCTTGATGTCGGCGACAAGGCTCTGTTTGCCGCGGTTCAGCCACACGAAATAGCTCGACGATCCCTTAGCCGCCTTGTCGTAACCACGGGCGAAATCGCCCTCCGGACGCTCGATCTTGATGACCCGCGCGCCCGCATCGGCCAGGCGCGAACTGCAATAAGGTGCCGCGACCGCCTGCTCCAGCGAGACGACCAGCAGGCCTTCCAGGGGGAGCCCCATCTCAGTAGCTCACCATCTCAATAGCTCACCATCTCAATAGCTCCGGGGCATACCGAGCACGTGCTCGGCGACGTAGGACAGGATCAGGTTGGTGCTGATCGGCGCCACCTGATACAGCCGGGTTTCGCGGAACTTCCGCTCGATGTCATATTCTTCCGCGAAGCCGAAGCCGCCATGGGTCTGGATGCAGGCTTCCGCCGCGGCCCATGCCGCATCCGCCGCCAGCATCTTCGCCACGTTGGCTTCCTCGCCACAATGCTCACCGGCCTCGAATTTCCGGCAGCCCTCCCGCACCAGCAACTCCGCGGCACGCATCTGCGCATACGCCTTGGCGATCGGGAACTGGATGCCCTGGTTCTGGCCGATCGGGCGGCCGAACACCCTCCGCTCATTCGCGTAGGCCACCGACTTCGCGGTGAACCACTTGGCGTCGCCGATGCTTTCGGAGGCGATCAGCAGGCGCTCGGCATTCATCCCGTCCAGGATGTAGCGGAAGCCCTTGCCTTCCTCGCCGACCAGGTTCTCGGCCGGCACGATCATGTTGTCGAAGAACACTTCGCAGGAATTATGGTTCATCATCGTGCGGATCGGCCGGATGGTCAGGCCGTTGCCCAAGGCCGCCTTCATGTCCACGATGAAGGTGGAAAGCCCGTCGGTCTTCTTCTTTTCCTCCCCTCTCGGCGTCGTGCGGGCCAGCAGCAGCATCAGGTCGGAATGCTCGGCCCGGCTGGTCCACACCTTCTGGCCGTTCACCACGTAATGGTCGCCCTCGCGCCTGGCGAAGGTACGCAGGCTGGTGGTGTCGGTGCCGGAGGTCGGCTCGGTCACACCGAAGGCCTGCAGGCGAAGCTGCCCGGTGGCAATGCCGGGCAGGTATTTGCGCTTCTGTTCTTCCGACCCATGCTTCAGGATCGCACCCATGATGTACATCTGCGCATGGCAGGCGGCGGCATTGCAGCCCTCCGCGTGGATGGTCTCCAGGATGGCGGAGGTGGCCGACAGCGGCAGGCCGGCGCCGCCATATTCCTCAGGGATCAGCGCGCCAAGATAACCGGCCTCGGTCAGCGCGTTGATAAACTCGGTGGGATAGCCACGCACCTGGTCCAACTTGCGCCAGTACTCGCCGGGAAATTTGGCGCAGAGTTTCTTAACCTCCTCGCGAATTTCCGGATGCAGGTCGATGGTCATCAATGGCTGGTCCATGCGCGTTCCCCCTATGCAGGTCTGAGCAGGTCAACTAAGCCGCCATCCCCAGAGGCGCAAGCGGGCGGCACCCTGGCCGTGCCCTCGCGACAGACCGCCATTGGCCGCCCCGGCGCAGTACGCTCAATGGGTCGTTATGGCCGCCTGACCGTTTACCAGCTCATCCAACTTTTGCATCAGTATCGCCGGCCGAAGCGGCTTGGAAAGGTAATCATCCATGCCCGCCTCGATGTAGTACTCCCTGGCCCCTGTCATGGCATCGGCGGTCAGCCCAACAATGCACACATTCCCCTTCGGGGATGGCAGCGCACGGATCTGCCGGGTCGCGGCGATGCCGTCGAGTTTCGGCATCTGGATATCCATCAGCACGACGTCGAAGGTTTCTTCCGAAGCGGCCTTTACCACATCCAGCCCGTTATCGACGACCCGCGCCGTGTGCCCGGCCTTCAGCAGCATGGCACGCACAACGTACTGGTTGACCAGATTATCCTCCGCCACCAGCACATGCAGCGGCCGCGATGGCACAGGAACCGCGTCTGGATGGGCCGCTGCGGACGGCACGGCCGCCGGATCGGCGTCAACCAGCAACCGGCTCAGGCACTCCATCAAGGCGCTGCGGCGGATTGGCTTCTCTAGCACCGCGTCGAGTGGCCCACTGGCGGGAAAGCGCGGCTGGGTGACGGCGGCAGAGGTCACCAACACGATTTTCATCGGCGCCGTGAAAGTCGCCCGGATACGCCCGGCCAGTTCATCGCCGGCCAGGTCCGGCATGATCTGGTCCAGGAACAAGATGTCGAACGGCAGGCCGCTTGCGGCCGCCTGCGCCGCCAGGTCGAACGCCTCCGCCCCACCCTGCGCCGTGGAAATTGTCATCCCCAGACCCTGCAGGTGCTGCTCCAGAACTTCCACATTCATCGGAATATCGTCGACGATCAGGGCGCGCCTGCCGTTGAGCCGAACCGGCCGCGCATTCTCGCGCGCAACAGGCACGGATGTCGCGACACCGAGCGGGATCTCGAACCAGAACGTCGAGCCCTGGCCAAGCACGCTGGACGCACCGATCCGCCCGCCCATCAGTCCGACCAGTTGGCGGCAGATGGCCAGGCCCAGCCCGGTTCCACCGTACTGCCGGGTGATCGAGGTGTCGGCCTGGGTGAATTTCTCAAAGAGCCGCCCCAGCGCCTCCTCCGAAATACCCGCTCCGGTATCGGACACTTCGAAACGTATAGTCTGCTGTCCTTCCCTGGGCTGCGGATCGGCGAGCGGAATCTGTCTCACCTGGACCGTAATGGCGCCCTTGCGGGTGAACTTGACGCTGTTGCTGATCAGATTGAGCAAGACCTGGCGCAACCGCGCGGGGTCGCCGCTCATTGCGGCAGGCAATTCCGGATCGACGAGCAGCTGGACCGACGTGCCCTTCTCCGAGGCCTGCGCCGCCAGCAATCCGGCCGCAGCCTCAACAACATCGGCGAGATCGAAATCAATCGTCTCAAGCTCCACTTTGCCGGCTTCAAGCTTGGAAATATCCAGGATGTCGGTTACAGCCCAGGTAGCCAGCGACACCTCACGCCAGCCGGAGTTCCGCGATCAGCGTCTTCGGGTCGGCGCACAGGGTGGCCAGCAAGTCCCAACCTTGTTTTTGCGCGGTTGAGATCAAGGTTCGGATAATCGCGAA
>CAINEA010000247.1 GCA_903847525.1 uncultured Acetobacteraceae bacterium
AAGGAAGAATGCGAACCCGATGCCGCCGATTCTGATTCTATTCGTAAACTAAGCGCCAACTTTGAGCTTCTTTTGTTCTGCAACGGATCAGGTGGAAAATGAGGGGAGGCTTAAGGATCGAGCCAGCACACTATGCGTTATCTAATGCTTTCGCGACCTACCGAAAACAAAGTCCAACGCATTGACAATGCTTGAAGAATGGAACGAGGGGCGGAGCCCTCCTGGGGTCTGGGGCAAAGCCCCAGCCTTGCTCACAGCCCGCCGAACCATCCGCCGAAATAACCGGCGTATAGCGCGGGCTGTTCCAGGTTCATCGAATGCCCGATGCCGGGTACCGAGACCAAGCGGCAATGCGGCATGCCCTCGGCCATTCGGCGCAAATCCGCGGCCGGTATCCAGCCATCCTGCTCGCCCCAGATCACCAGATGCTCGTTCGGAATCTCCGCCAGGCGCGGCAGCAATTCCTTGCGTTCATGTTCCAGGTTGAGGTTGACCGGTGTGCCGATCCAGATGCCCTCCGCCACGCTGAACGTCTGATCGACAATGCGATCGAAGAACGCCGCCAGGTCGGTCACACCGTCGCGAAAGCGCGGAGCGCCGCCGGGCACTAGGCTATCCGCGGCGAACAAAGAAGCCGCGGCCGTGGCCATGACCGTGCGCGTCAAATCCTTGCTGGCCATCATCGCCCGGAACAGGCCGATCTGCTCGGCATTGAACGCGAGACCGAGCGGCGTGACCGGATCGAGCGCCAGCACGCGCCCGAACCGGCCGGGCCGCATAAGCATCATGCGCGCGGCGATGATGCCGCCGGTGGAATGGGTCGCCAGATGGCAGAACCCGATGCCGAGCGCGTCCAGTGCAGCGATCATATCGTCGGCATGCTGCTGCATCGTGTAGTTGGCGTAATCGGCGGTCGCGGCCGGACGGTCGCTGTCGCCGCAGCCCCGCCAATCGATCCCGACCACCCGCAAATGCTTGGGGAACATCGGCGCTGCCAGCGAAATCCAATCCTTGCTGGCCAGATTTCCGTGAATGAAGACGACGGTGGTCGAACCGTCGCCCCATTCGCGCCAGCCGAGTTCGACCTCGCCGGCCTTGACACGCCTGGCGCCGGGGAACACCGAGGCCATCCCCGTTACTTGTTCAGGCCAGCGGTCGGCGAGGCGCTCGCCTGCGGCGCGGCGGAGCCGGGCAGCGCCGGCGCCCCATTGATCAACCGGTCCACGGCCACCGGGGACAGGCTGTCCACCCGGCCGGTCTGCACGAAGTCCACCACGTCGGTGGCGAATTCCACCGGGTTGTCGGTGTGGATGAAGTGCCCGGTGTCGGGATAGATCTTCAGCACCGGCCGGTTGCCGGCGATGATCATGCGCGACATGAACGGCGTGATGATGTCGGCGCCGAGATCCTTCAGCCCATTGAACGCGGTGCCGGGGATGAACGGCTCCTTGTCACCGAACGACAGGAAGATCGGCATCTTCAACTCAATCTCCCGCTTGTACAGGCTGTTCGGGTCGTCCTGCTGCAGTTCCGACACGATCCCGTACACGTCGTAGATGAACACGTTGGACCATTGCTCCAGCTCCTTGCGAGGGCCCTTGGTCAAACCCACGCGTTGCTCGGTATGCAGCCGCGCATATTCGCTGTCGCGCAGGAAGTACCCGGTGTTGCTGGGGATCTGCGCACCGCTCACCGGATCGCGCTTCTTGAAGTTGAAGAAGTCGCGGATGCTCTGTTCGCTGCGGTTGATCTCGCTGTCCAGGATGCCGGTCTGATCCCACACCGAGCGCCACTTGTCCCAGTTGCCCGCCAGCGACGCATCGAACAGCGCCACCTTCTTGTCCGGCCCGAGCTGGATCTCGCGCGGATATTCCTCCAGCCCGGCCGGCGCCTCCAGCACCAGGCTGCTGACCGCGTCCGGCCAGGTCAGCGCATAGCCGATCACGATCTGCCCGCCGAGCGAATGGCCCATATAGGCGGCCTTCTGCACGCCGAGCTGGCGCACGATCAGGTCGTTCATCACCTCCCGCATGTCCTGCATCGTGCGGGCCATGTTCTTGTCCAGATTGCCCGGGCCTGACATGCCGTACATCGGCAGGTCGGGCGCGATCACCCGCAGGCCCCGCTCCAGCGCCAGCTTCATCACATTGCCGTAATGGCCGGCGAATGCGCCCTTGCCGTGGATGATCACCAGCACCTGCGGGTTCGGGTCGCTGCCGTAGTATTCATCCATATAGCCGATCTTCCAGGAATTGCCTTTCTTGTCCTTGGCATCGCTGTATTTCACGGGGAATGGATAGGTCATCGCGTTCTGCCAGAACGACTTGTTCGGGTCGATCTTCTCCGCCACGCCCGGCGTCACGTAGTTCTTGGCGGTCAGGAATTTCGGATCGGTCTGCCGCGCGATATCGGTCAGGAAGCTGACCAGCTTCGGATCGCTGGCCTTGTGGTTGACGATCGAGAACACGCCGTAATGCGCGACCGGGCTGGTCTCCGACAGCAAATCGGCACCCGGCGTCCGCTCGACCGCGCGCTTGGCCAGCGAGAAGTTCAGCCAGTTGTCGTTCTCGATATGCATGACCAGCGTGCGCGCCCGGATGCGCCGCAGATCGTCATTGATGTTGTAGGTCTCACCGGCACGGTTGCGGTAGATCAGGTCCACCGCATCGAACAGCAGCGCACGCGCCGCCATGTTGGAACCGGCCTTCGGCGTCGGCGGGGTCCAGTAGAACACGTCCGGCTGCACCGCTGCCCAGTTCTGTGACGAGCGGAAATCGAAATCGAACCCGGTCATCGACAGCACGGACCAGCCGAACGCCACGCCCTGGTTCGGATGCTGCTCCTTCGGCAGATTGTAGTAGTTGCCGCCGGTGCTGCGCCATACCGGGTCGGACTCGATGGCAGCCGTCATCAACTGGAACGTCCAGTTGCCCAGCGGGTCGTCCCCATCCGACTGCGTGGTCCCGCCGACCGGCATCAGCCCGGTGATGAACCCCGGATACATCACGCCCCAGACATAGGTCTGCGTCGCACCCATCGAGGCGCCGGTGACCAGCGATATATGGCCAACCTTCAGATGCTCGCGCAGCATCCGGTAGTTCGCCTGCACCATGTCCATATAGCTGTATTGCGGGAATCTCTGCCCGAGGCCGTCGGACGGCTTGCTGGTGCCCCAAAGGCCGAGCGCGTCGCACAGCACCACATAGTATTTATTCGTGTCGATCAGCTTGCCCGGGCCGATGACGGGGCCGCCCGAGAGCGGCGTTCCGACCACCCACTGGATATACATGTCGGTCGCATCGCCGGAGTAGAACGAGTTCACAACAACCGCGTTGATGATCTCGCCGGCCGCGTTGCGCCTCGGCGTGCCCAACGCGATATAGGCGGTGCGCAGCTTCCCGCCGCCGAGCGATTCCAGCGTGGTGCCGCCCACCCCGCCATCCTGCCATTTGGATGGATCGTCGAGATCGTATTTGCCGCCGATGCGAAAATTGGAGATTTCGTAATATTTCTTCAGCTCGTCATACTTGACCTGGGAAGACCGCCGGGTGAACGGCTGGGCCGATGCGGTCGATACGCCGCAGACCAGGACCAGCAGGAAAATCGCCAAACGACGCATGCGCCATCTCCTCCAACCCATTGTCGTCCGGCAGGCCCGCCGGAACTTAGTTGTGATCGTAAATCAATATCGGATCGTTCGGCAGTTGACAACGATCGTCCCGGCTAAAATGATCACCCATGCCCTCGATCGAAGTCGGTACACGCAAGGTCTATTACGAATTGCACGGACCCGACGACGGTCCGGCCTATGTGCTCGTTAATGGACTGACACAATATTCCGCCCTTTGGCACCCGTATCGTGACGCTTTGGTGACAGCCGGGTTCGCCGTCGCGACCTTCGATCTGCTGGGCCAGGGGCAGTCGGACAAACCCGAACTGTTCATCGACCAGAGCGACCAGGTCGCCTTGCTCGATGCGCTGGTGACGACACTCGGCACCCGCCCGGTATTCCTCGCCGGCATCAGTTTCGGCGGCGTCATCGCATTGCGCTACGCGATCGAACACGGCCACCGCCTCGCCGGCCTGGTGCCGATGAGCACCTTTGCCGAGCTCTCGCCGCAATTGATGCTGCTGGGCGCCGCGTTGCGGGAAGGCCTGATCCGGGGCTGTGTGGGCTTTCTGCAGGACCTGCTGCTGCCGATGAACGTGTCGAGTGAGTGGCTGGCCCCGCGCCTGAACGCGCTGGATGCGGTGAAGCGTCCGGGCTGGCGGATCAACGATGCCTATGCCCTGCAAAACCTGATGGAATCGTTCCTGGATTTCCAGCCGATGACACAGCACTTGTCATCGATCCGGCTGCCGACGATGGTCCTGAACGGCGAGTTCGATTTCCTCACGCCGCGCGGCCTGCACGAAACCATGCGCGCCAACATCCCAAACAGCTCCCTGCTGCTGATCCCGCGCGCCTACCACGCCTTCACCCTGGAAAAGCCCGCTTTGACCGCCTGGCTGCTGACCCGCTTCGCGCAGGACGTGCTCGCCGGCACATGGCCCGGCGGCGGCTCGGTCTGGATCGCGCCGGAAGCGGCCGGCGGCGTGATGGAGCCGTTTCCGCCGGGCTATGACCACCTGCGCTCCCTGCCGGCCAGAATCGCCACGCCCGCGCCAACCCCGTCCGCGGTCAAGAAATCTCCGGCCAAAAAGCCGCCGGCAGCCAAACATGCCGCCGCCAGATCTCGCGCGCCAGCCAGAAAGCCAAGAGCATGAACGGCGAGTTCGGCCCCCTCGACGCCGGCGGCAAGGTGCCGGCCTGGCAGCAGACCCGGGTCTCCGCGTTCCTGATGTCCGCCCACGGCGCCTGGATGCGCCAATTGGCGACCACCCTCCTGATGCCGGTGCAGGATGCCTGGCAGGTGGAGATGCACGCGCAGTACTGCCGGGAGGCAGAGACCGTTTCTCTGCTGGCCCGCGCGACCTCCTGGGTATTCGATCCGTCTTTGCTCACCCTCGCCTGGACCTGGGAAACGGCCTGGATGCCCCAAACCGGCACCGGGCCTGGCATCGGGCCGGGCAGCCACCCGGGGGCCGATCATGCCCAGGCGATGAAGATCGATCTCGCCGCCTTCGGCCTCGCTCTGCACGCCGCCATCCGCCCGGCGGCCCTGCTGCCGGCGGCGGCGAACCCCCTGGACCCGTTCGTCCTGGCGCTGCGCCGTATCGAGTTCGAGAGCGGCCGGCTGATGCAGGCCCAGCTGCGCTTCCTGAAGGACCCGGCGCTGTCGGCCGGACGCGCGGTGGTCGAACCGGCGGTCGAGCGCCGCCATGCCCAGATCAAGGCCCTTTGGGAACAACTGGTCGCCGGACTGCAGCAGAAGCCGGCGTCGGCCTGGGGCTCGTTTGGCCAAGGTCCATTTGGCCTGGGAGCGTTCGATCTGCTCCGCACGATGGGTCTGCCCTTCCCGCCCTCCCGCCCACCGGCCTGAACGGCTGCACCGCGCGGCACACCAGGGTTACATTGGCCGGGGCAAGGAAGCGGCCAACGCACCGAGATTAAAAATGGAACGCGTCTGCCCAATGGGGCGCACTGAGGGTTCCTAATGGCCAGCCATCACCGGTAGATCGGCATGGTGCTCGGTACTGGTCAGGCTTCACCAATATCGCCGCCCGGTGCGACGGATTGTTATGTCGGCGTTCCTATCGTGGGATGGGCTGGGCATCGAAAATGCGTCGGTTTTGGCAAAGAATCGCGGAAAGATTTGCTGAAAGTTAATCTATGTTAAAGCCAACCGATACAGAAACGGTTATTTTTCTCAAGGCTACGTTACAATTCAAACGCTTTGATAGGAAGAAACATGAAGAAGCTTCTTACTACAGCCTCGGCTTTCGCACTGGCGGTCGGGCTTTTCGCGTCCGCCTCCGCCTCGGCGGCACCTGTTTTCCCTCCTCCGTCCGCAATCCCGTTGGACGGGTTCCAGGTACAGGCGGGGGGGATCTTGATTAGCTGGCTATCGTTTGTTGAAACTCCGTTTGGGGAATCGAACTTAAACATCAACGGTCCGATTATTCCGGCCGGCTTCGTGGCGGGTATAGTCGAAATGACTGAAGGCGGAGGCGGCCCATCTGATTTCTTCGCGATTGCGCCGGATGTGGCCAATCCGGGCCAACTGGCGGTTGGTATGATCTCCGATGGCGCAGCCCAATCGGACATCGATATCTTCAGTGCCCTCTTTGGGGGCCTGCCAATTCTCGGTTCCATCGAGGAAACCAATCAGTGGCAGGATGTAAGTGCTTTTTACAACCAGGACCCGGGCTTCGCGTACGTGGTTTCGGACGCCGAGCCCGTGAGCTGGGGTATCCTGGGTATCGGCCTCCTCGGTCTAGGCGTGGCCCGTCGTCGGCGCACTCAGAAAAACCTCGCTTGAGGGCGAATCAACCGGACGATCGCATGGCTCGTTGAAACAAAGGGTTGAAGCGTGACTGTTTCTTCTACCTGAAACAGCCGCGCTCCGATCTCAGCGGCCGGAGTTTGCCACGAGGGCGGCACCGCAGGGTGCCGCCCTTTCCGGCGTCATGTGCGCAGATCGGCATTGGATCACTCAGACAGGGTCCGGGCGGAGGCCGTCCACGACGTCCTAATGCGGATAGGTGCCTTTCGCCATCATCAGATGGTGAGCCTGATGGTGCGTGCCGCTGGCCATGACGCCGATGAAGCCCAGCCCACGGATAATCGCCACCTGCTTCGGGTCGCTGCTGGTCACGATCAGCGTTACCCCATTCGGTAGCGGTTCGGTGCGCGCCTGCCAATTGTTCTGGCCATTGATTTCCTGGGCGTGCTCCGGAACCATCCGCTTGATCGCCTCCAGCGTCCGGCCCTCACCGGTAACAATCGCCTGAATACCGCCATCGATCGGCAGCACGGCCGCTGCCGCACGCAGGCTCACCTCGTCCATATCGATCAGGTGCTCGCGTAGCCGATCCAGATTTACCTTCGACCAATCGGTGTTCGGATCGGCCAGCAGGATGCGCACGACCTCCTGCACCGCGGCAAACGCGTCCTGCCCGGACAAGGTCGGCAGCGCGCCCGCAGGCTTCATGCCGCCCATCCGATCGCCCATCATGCCACCCGGCATGGGCCCGCCCATCATCTGTTCGCCGCGCATCTGATCGCCGTGCATCTGGCCCCCTGGCTTGTGAGCTCCTGGCATCGTCTGCGCCGGCGGAGAATTCATCGGCGCGGGCTGCGCAAGCGCGGAACCTGCGGCCAGCAGGCTTACGGCGGCGACAGCAATCATCCTGGCTGACATGTGCTCTTTCCATGAACAAGGCCGCGGACGATCCGCGGCGCCTGGCCCCAACGGCCAGCCCCTCCAGCAGGCGCCGGATCGCCCCGCCATGCATTGACCTGCGTCAACCTGCCACCGCGGGCCGAACCGAACCTTCCTGGCTCCGGCGTCGCGGTCCCTCTACGATCCCCACCGGGCCCAGATTCGTCCCTCGGCGTGTCCCGCCAAGGACGGATCGCATTCCAGGACCCTGCGCCACGATCCGTCAGGAGATTTTCGATGACAGCCGACAAATCGCCCCTTCTCGCGGCGCATGAACCCGATCCGGTGATGATCGGGCACGGGGAGGGGGAGTCGCCCCTGCTGCTGGTCTGCGACCACGCCGCCAACCGGATCCCCGCCAGTCTG
>CAINEA010000248.1 GCA_903847525.1 uncultured Acetobacteraceae bacterium
GGCGGGAATGGCGGTTACGGCAACGGTTTCGGTCGCTGGGTTGGGCTTGAACTCGCGCGCCACCACGGCGTCGGTTGGCAGCAGGATCCGGCAATTGGCGGCCTTGGCCTTCTCTAGGATCTCGCGTGCCATGGCGTGCATGTCGGCTTCCTGCAGCGACTTGCCGACGGGGATGCCTTGTGCGGCCAGGACCGTGTTGGCCATGGCGCCGCCGATGACCAGCCGGTCGACGCGGCCGACGAGGTTGCCGAGCAATTCGAGCTTGGTGGAAACCTTGGATCCGCCGACGATCGCCATTACCGGGCGCGTGGGGGAATGCAGGGCGGCATCAAGCGCTTCTAGTTCCGCCTGCATCAGACGCCCGGCATAGGATGGCAGCAGGTGGGCCACGCCCTCGGTACTGGCATGGGCGCGGTGCGCGGCGGAGAAGGCGTCATTGACGAAGATGTCGCCGGATTTGGCCAGGGCGGCGGCGAATTCGGGATCGTTCTTTTCCTCGCCGGCGTGAAAGCGGGTGTTTTCCAGCACCAGCACGCCGCCGTTGGCGAGCGCGGCCACGGCTTTCGCGGCGGGTTCGCCGATGCAGTCATCTGCGAAGGCGACTGGCGTGCCAAGCACGTGGGACAGCGCCTCGGCCATGGGCCGTAGCGACATTTCCGGCACCACCTTGCCCTTCGGCCGGTCGAAATGGCTGCAGACGACGACGCGCGCGCCCTTGGAGGCGAGTTCGCGGATCGTCGGCGACAGCCGCTCGATACGGGTCAGGTCGGTGATCTTCCCGTCGCGGACGGGCACGTTGAGGTCGACGCGGAGCAGCACGCGCCGTCCCGCCACATCGAGGTTGTCGAGGGTACGGAACGGCATCGCGCTTATTTCCTTGGGTGTTACAGACTGCCGAACAGCGCCGCCGTGTCGGACATGCGGTTGGAGAAGCCCCATTCGTTGTCGTACCAGCCCATCACCCGGACCAGCGCCCCGTCCACCACGGCGGTCTGCGTCGCGTCGAAGGTGCAGGAAGCCGGGTTGTGGTTGAAGTCGATGCTGACCAGCGGCGCCTTGTTATAGGCCAGGATGCCCTTCAGGGCACCCTCGGAAGCCGCCAGCATCACGGCGTTGATCTCGTCCTTGGTCGGCGTTTTGGCCAGGTTCACGTCGAGCGACACCAGTGAGACGTTCGGGGTCGGGATTCGGATGGCGGTGCCGTCCAGCTTGCCGGCAAGTTCGGGCAGAACGAGGCCCACGGCCTTCGCGGCACCGGTGGAGGTCGGGATGGCGGAAACGGCAGCGGCGCGGGCGCGGTGCAGATCCTTGTGCAGCGTATCGACCGTGTTCTGGTCGCCGGTATAGGCGTGGATGGTCACCATATAGCCGCGCAAAATGCCGTAGTTCTCGTGCAGCACCTTGGCCATCGGCGCCAGGCAGTTGGTCGTGCAGGACGCGTTGGAAACAACCGTCATGTCCTTGGTCAGAATTTTCTCGTTCACGCCATAGACGATGGTCGCGTCCACACCGTCGGCGGGGGCGGAGATCAGCACCTTGCGTGCGCCGGCCGTGATCAGATGCGAGGCAGATTCCTTCTTGGTGAAGATGCCCGTGCATTCCAACGCCACGTCGACGCCCTGGTATGGAACCTTGGCCGGATCGCGTTCGGCGGAAACGGTGATCGGGCCATAGACGCGGCCGTTGTGGCGGATGGTGATCTGTTGGCCGGAAACTTCCACGGTACCAGGGAAGCGGCCGTGCACACTGTCATAGCTGAACAGATGGGCGTTCGCTTCGACGCTGCCGAGGTCGTTGATGGCGACCGGCACCACGTCCGTACGTCCGCTTTCCACGATGGCGCGCAGCAC
>CAINEA010000249.1 GCA_903847525.1 uncultured Acetobacteraceae bacterium
CCATCTGCATATCCGCCGCCTTGGATAGGCCGTACACCCCGATCCGGCTCTGGCCCAACAGCCCGCCGATCGAGGAGATGATGATGATCGAGCCGCCCTGCCCGCGCGCGGCCATCTGTGGCGCCACCATGTTGGTCAGCCAGAAATTGCTACGCACATTGGCGTTCATGGTGCGGTCGTAGGCCTCGTCGGGGCAGTCCGCGGCCGGGCCGTAATATGGGTTCAGCGCGGCGTTGCAGACCAATATGTCGATCTTGCCCCAGAGTTTGTTGGTCTCCTCGACCAGATTTTGCAGGTCTTCCTTGCGGCTGATGTGGCAGGGGATGACGGTGGCGGTGCCGCCCTTGGCCTGGATACCCTCGGCGACGGCCTCGCAGGCGTCGCGCTTGCGGCTGGAGATAACGACCTTGGCGCCGTGCTCGGCCAGGCGCTCGGCGATGGCGCGGCCGATGCCCTTGGAGGAACCGGTGACGACGGCAACCTTACCGGTGAGGTCGAAGAGTGTTGACATCAGGCGTTTCTCCCGTGGCGCGGCGGCTTGCCGTCATTTCTTACTCATGAGTATGCTCCCGGGTTAGGGAACGTCAATCAAGGGTCGTCATGAAAAATTCGCTGCGCGCCAACTATCGTCATGCCGATCTGTCGCGGCTGCTCAATCCGGCATCGATCGCCGTGATTGGTGCCTCCCAGCGGGCCGGGGCGTTCGGTGAGCGGGTGCTGCACAATCTGCAGAACTATGGGGGGCGGTTCTATCCGGTGAATGCGCGTTATGAAACCATTGGTGACCTGAAATGCTACCCGTCGGTGACGGCCTTGCCGGAGAAGGTGGATTGCGCGGTGATCTGCGCGGCGCGCGAGGCGGTGGAGGACATCGTGCGCGAATGCGCCGCGGCCGGCGTGGGCGGGGCGATCATCTTCGCGTCCGGCTATTCGGAGACCGGCAAGGACGACCGGATCGCGCAGCAGGAGACGCTGCAGGCGATCGCGCGGGAAAGCGGGCTGCGCATCGTAGGGCCGAACTGCATCGGCGTGGTCAACACCACCTCGGACGCGCGCATCACCTTCATGGATTTGGCGCCGAAGATCGAGCCGGGGCCACGCTCGATCGGGATCATCAGCCAGTCCGGCGCGCTGGGCATGGCGCTGGCGCAGGCGACGTCGCGCGGGATCGCGGTCAGCCATGTGCTGACATCCGGCAATTCCTGCGACGTGGATATGGCCGATTATGTCAGCTTCCTGGCCGAGGAGCCCGATTGCGCCGCCATCGCGCTGGTGTTCGAGGGCATGGCGGAGCCGCAACGGCTGCTGCGCGCCTGCGAAACGGCCTGGCAGGCGAACAAGCCGCTGGTCATCTTCAAGATGGCGTCCGGCGAGCAGGGAGCGACCGCGGCGATGTCGCATACAGGCTCCTTGGCCGGTTCGCACGCCGCCTACAAGGCCGCGTTCAAGCGGGCCGGGGCGATCGTGGTGGATGATTACGAGCATCTGCTGGAAACGGCGGCGTTCCTGGCCAAGTCGCCGGCGCCGAAGGCCAAGGGCGTGGCCGTGGTGGCGACGTCCGGCGGGGCGGCGATCATGGCCGCGGACCGGGCCGAGCAGCACAACGTGGACCTGCCGCAGCCGAGCGACGATGTGCGCGCCATCCTGGAGCAGCATGTGCCGGAGTTCGGCGCGGTGCGGAACCCGTGCGACGTGACGGCGCAGGTGCTGTCCAACCCGGCGTCGCTGGCCGCTTGCGCCAATGCGCTGCTGGGATCGCCGGACTACGCGGCGCTGATCGTGCCGCATCCGTATTCGTATCTGCCGACGCTCGGGCGCATCGCGGTGTTCGACGAGCTGGCCGGCAGCAACGGCAAGCCGATCTGCATGGGCTGGCTGAGCGAATGGATGGGCGGGCCGGGCATGAAGGAGATCGAAAGCTCGCGCAACGTGTCGCTGTTCCGCTCGATGAACAATCTGTTCGCGACGATGGATGCCTGGATGTGGCGCGAGGCGAAGCGCCAGGCGCCGGTGGCGCCGGCACGGCGCTTCGCGCCGGAGAGTGCCAAAGCGGCGGCGGCGAAGATGATTGCCGATGCGGCGAACGACACGCTGACCGAGCGCGAGGCGAAGGAGGTGCTGGCGCTGTACGGCGTGCCGGTGGTGGGCGAGAAGCTGGTACAGAGCGAAGAGGAGGCCGTGGCGGCGGCGGAGGCGCTGGGGCTGCCGGTGGTGATGAAGGTGGAAAGCCCGGACCTGCCGCATAAGACCGAGGCTGGGGTGATCCGGCTGAACCTGAAGACGCCCGCCGATGTGCGCGAGGCCTATGCGGCGGTGATGGCCAATGCGCACAAGGTCAGCCCGCCGCCGCGAATCAACGGCGTGCTGGTGCAGCCGATGGTGCCGCAGGGGGTGGAGATGGTGGTCGGGGCGCGGGTCGATCCGCTGTTCGGGCCGCTGGTGGTGGTCGGGCTGGGTGGCATCCTGGTGGAACTGATGAAGGACACCACGCTGCTGCCCGCCCCGGTGAGCCATGCCGAGGCGCTGGAGATGCTGCGGTCGTTGAAGGGCGTGAAGCTGCTGGAGGGTTTCCGCGGCATGCCGGCGACCGATTTGAACCGGTTCGCCGAGATCATCTGCCGCGTGTCGGAGTTCGCCGACGACCAGCGCGAGATCATTGCCGAGTTGGACATCAATCCGCTGATCTGCGCCGGGGAGCGGATCACGGCGGTGGATGCGCTGATTGTCCGGACGGGGGCGGCGTCGCATTAGACGCGAGGGCGCGGACCGCGTCTTCCACGGAATGGAAGACGCGGTCCGGGCCGAGGGCGCTGAGCATTCGGGTGCGTTCCGCCTGGCGTTCCGCGCGCTCGGCCGACAGCCGCGCCAGCGCGACGGTGATGCCGGCTGAGCGGAGGTTTTCGATCGTCTGGCTGACGATCAGGGCTCCGGTGTAGTCGATGTCCGATACGCCGCTGGCGTCGAGGACCACGAGTTTCAGGCCGGCCCTGGCCGACGCGGCGTCGGCCAGTTGGCGGCAGATGAAACGGGCGTTGGTGAAATGGATCGGCGCGGCGGGGGCGAAGACCAGCACGCCGGGGACATGCTCGCCGGCCTGGCCGGCTTCGGGCGGCCACCAGATGGTCGTGCCGGGGGCGCGCGCCAGTTCGTTGGTCTTGGGCCGGGCGAGGATATACAGGCTGTGCAGCAGGGACAGCACGATGGCCAGCAGCATGCCGTCCTGGATCGGCAGGGCGATGACCAGGATCGCCGCAGCGGCGACGAGCGCGAACTCGCCGAGCGAGCGGGCGAAGATGTCGCGGATTTCGTCAAGGCGGAAGATCCGTACCGCGACCGTCAGCAGCACGCCGGCCAGCGCCGCCTGGGGCACGTAGGCGAGCAGGAAGCCGAGGAAGACGACCAGCAGCAGGACCACGCCGACCGCGAACAGGCCGGCGAACTGGGACCGCGCGCCGGCGGCGGCCACCATCGCGGTGCTCGGCGGGCTGGCATTGACCGGGAACGCACCGAGCAGGCCGGAGAGCAGGCAGCCGAGGCCGACGCCGAGGAAGCTGGGGCTGACATGTTCGTCCGTGCCGGGGTTCGACGGGAACTCGCGCACGACCGCCGCGGTCTGCATCATGCAGACCATGGCGACGGTGAAGGCCAGCGGCACGAGCCGGCCGATGGCCCGCATGTCGTGCGTCGGCAGCACCACCACCCAGGGATGGTGCAGGTTGACGGGACCGAGGGTTTCGACGCCGTTGGCGTCCAGGCCCAGCAGAGCGACGGCGGCGGCGCTGACCGCGATGGCAAGCAGCGCGCCGGGAAAGCGCGGCGCGCGGCGACCGGACAGCATGGAGGCCAGGAACACGCCGAGGCCGATCGCCAGCACGATCGGATCGGACTGCGGCAGTTCGTACCAGATCGCCCGCAACTGATCGGACATGGTGCCGTCCACGGCGGGAACGCCGAGCAGGGTGGGCAGCTGACGCACCGCGATGTGGACGGAGATGCCGGCGAGAAATCCGGCCGTGACGGGGATCGACAGCAGGTCGGCGATCCATCCGGCACGCAGCAGGCCGGCGATCAGCAGGATGATCCCGACCATGGTGGCCAGCACCGAGGCCATTTCGCCGTAGGGCAGCCCGGTGGTGGCGACGATGGCGGCGAGGCCGCTGGCGAAGATCGGCGCGGTGGTGGTGTCGGCACCGACCGACAGGAAACGGTTCGACCCCAGGATCGCGTAGCCGGCGACCGCGCCGACGAAGGCGAACAACCCGACCTCCGCCGGCAGACCGGCCAGTTTCGCGGTGGCCAGCTGGCCCGGCAGGGCGATCGCCGCGAGGACGAGGCCGGCCGGGAGATCGTGCGAGAGCGCGCCCCGCGAGAGGCCGCGTAGGGCGGGGAACAATGGCGGCAGACGGGAGACGAGGGAAACCATCGGGCACGTATACCATGCGGGCGATTGCCGCGCCTGTTGGGGAAGGTTAGCTTTCTTGCGAACGATCGCGCCAACGCCCGTACCATGAGGCCCCGACATGAGCGCCGCTCTGCAAGCCAGCGAACCCGTCCTGCTTCGCCGCGATGAGGATTATGTTGCCTATCTGACGCTGAACCGCGCGCAGGCGCGCAATGCGCTGTCTGTCGGGCTTATGGGCGCGCTGGAGGCGGCGCTGACGGAGATCGCCGGCGATGCGAGCGTGCACGTGGTGGTGATCGGTGGGGCGGGGCCGGCATTCTGTGCGGGGCATGATCTGCGGGAGATTCGCTTGCGGCCGGAGCGGGAGGTGATGGCGGAGCTGTTCGCCCAGTGCTCTCGGCTGATGCAGCAGATCGTGCATCTGGCCAAGCCGGTGATCGCGCGGGTGCATGGCGTGGCCACCGCCGCGGGCTGCCAGCTTGTGGCGAGCTGCGATCTGGCGGTGGCGGCGGATACGGCACGGTTCGCGACGCCGGGGGTGAATATCGGCCTGTTCTGCTCCACGCCGATGGTGGCGCTGACGCGGGCCGTGAGCCGCAAGGCGGCGATGGAGATGCTGCTGACCGGCGATCTGGTGGATGCGGCGCGGGCGCGCGAGCTTGGGCTGGTCAACCGGGTGGTGCCGGAAGCGGAACTGGACAACGCGGTGACGGCGCTGGCCGGGCAGATCGCCTCCAAGAGCCCGCTGACGCTGGCGTTCGGCAAGGCGGCGTTCTATCGGCAGGCGGAAATGGATCTGGCGTCTGCATATGCGCTGGCGTCGGAGACGATGACGCGGAACATGATGGCGCGCGACGCGGCGGAAGGGATCGACGCGTTTCTGGGCAAGCGGCATCCGATTTGGACGGGGACGTAGACTCGCAAGCCGAGATCTTTTCCTCCAATATCTTGCGCTAAATCAATTCCTTGCCTGCGGGCAGATGGTAGGAGTGGAATTGATTTCGGCCAGCTTGGCGCCCTGACGGCTGCCAGGGCAACGGTCCGAGGCGACCGACCCCGCGTGGAGGAAACCATGGCCAAAGACAAAGCCGCCAAGAGCAAAGCAAAGGCACCGGCCGTTATTGCCGCGCCGCACAGCCCGCCGCCAACGGTGGCACCGCGGTCGCCCGATGAGATGATGGAAGCGGGCAAGGCGCTGCGCGACAAAGTGCCGAGGTCTTCGCACGGCGTTTGGAAGAAGCCGGCCAACCGGGCCGATCCGATCGCACAGATACAGGCGTCGGACCCCGAGCGGCTGCCCGAATTGTTGCCGGTGCGCTATGGCCGGATGCTGGTGTCGCCGTTCACCTTCTATCGCGGCGCCGCGGGCGTAATGGCCGCCGACCTTTCAACCACGCCCGCGACCGGCATTCGCGTGCAGGCCTGCGGCGACTGCCATCTGCTGAATTTCGGCGGCTTCGCCACGCCTGAGCGCAACATCATCTTCGACATCAATGATTTCGATGAGACGCTGCCTGCCCCGTGGGAGTGGGACGTCAAGCGGCTGGCCGCCTCGTTCGTGCTCGCGGCGCGGGCGAATGGGCTGAGCGACAATGACGGGCGCGACGCCGCCATCGGGGCGACGCGCAGCTACCGCGAGCGGCTGGACGAGTATGCGCAGATGTCGCCGCTGGAGGTCTGGTATTCGCGGATCCACATGGACGATTTCCTGAGCCTGCTGAAAGACCCCGCCCGAAGGAAGATGGCGGAGAAAAGAATCAAAAAGGCGGAGGATAGCCCGGGCTCGGAGCTGGATTTTCCGAAGCTGGCCGGCATGGTCGGGGGACAGGTGCATATCCGCGACGCCCCACCGTTGATTTTCCACCCCGAGATCGCGCGCCAGCCCGACTTCATGGACACGCTGGAGATCATGATCGCGAGATACCGCGAGAGCCTGCCGGAAGACCGGCAGGCTCTGCTGGATCGCTACCGGCTGGTGGATGCCGCGATCAAGGTGGTGGGCATCGGCAGCGTCGGGCGCCGGTGCTGGATCGGGCTGTTCATGTCGGCGGCCAACGACCCGCTGTTCCTGCAGTTCAAGGAGGCGCGGGCATCCGTGCTGGAACCGTATGCGGGAGCCAGCGTCTATCCGAATCACGGTCAGCGCGTGGTGATGGGCCAGCGGCTGATGCAGCCGGCGTCGGACCTGTTCCTCGGTTGGTTCGACGCCATCGAAGGAAGGCAGCTCTATGTCCGCCAGTTGCGCGACGCGAAGATCAAGCCGGCGATCGAAACGTTCAACGCCGAGGATTTGCTGGTCTATGGCGAGGCCTGCGGCTGGGCGCTGGCGCGCAGCCATGCCAAGGCCGGCGATGCCTGGACGATCAGCGGATACCTGGGCGGCGGCGACCAGTTCGACGATGCGATGGGAAGCTTCGCGCTGGCCTATGCCGACCAGGCGGAGGCGGACCACGGCGCGCTGAAGCGGGCGGTACGGGCCGGCAAGGTGACGGTGATGCAGGAGGCCTAGCCGTGCTGCAGCCGCCTGAACGGACCCGCTGCCGGTGGATCGTCGAGAGCTGGACTGGCCTGGTTAAATGGGTTCGTGCGGCGTTTGGGCCGTTGCTACTGTTGGCCCCCCTTGTCGGGTGCGCGTCCATCGGACCGCCTGGTGTGCCGCGGGATCGGACGGATTATCTTTCAGCCATCGCGGAATCCTGGAAAGAGCAGACGCTCCTGAACGTCGTCCGCCTGCGCTACGGTGACGCACCGTCGTTCCTTGATGTTTCTTCCGTTATCACCAACTACGCCGCCGGCAGCCAGGTCTCCGCGGGCGGTATCATCAATTCCAACTTGACGGGCGTAGCGCCCTGGAACTCGGCGACATTCGGCGCAGGGGCTGCCTATCAGGACCGCCCGACCGTTTCCTACACCCCACTCTCGGGCGACAAGTTCACCAGGAGCCTGTTGCGGCCGATCCCCCCATCCGGGATTTTCCAACTGACCCAGGCCGGCTACCCCGCAGACTTCGTTCTGCAGGTAACGGTGCGGGCCCTGAACGGCATCAAGAACCAGAGCATATCGGGCGGACAGATTCAGCACGACGATCCTGAGTTCTATCCGCTGCTGGAAGCGTTGCGACGGCTGCAGCTTTCCGGGTCGGTCAGCCTGCGGGTGGAGAAGCGCGGCACCGAGGAAATCGGGAAGCTGATCCTGGCTCGCGGCCGGTCGGGGCAAGTGAACGCGGACCTGAAGTTCGTGCTGGACACGCTTCACCTGAAGCCCGGCAAGGATGGCGAGATCACGATCGTGTTTGGCGCCGTGCAGCGCAACGAACAGGAACTGGCGGTGCTGTCCCGATCGATGGCGGAGATCCTGATCGATCTGGCCGCCGGCATCGAGGTGCCGGCCGCGCATGTCGCGGAAGGGCGCACCATAGCGTCGGCCAGGGTGGCCCGCGCCGAACATCCGCGCGACCGGCCGCTGGTCCGCATCCTATCAGGCCCGGCCGCACCCGCGAATGCGTTTTGCGCCGTGCATTATCGCGATACGTGGTACTGGATCGACGACAGCGACATCGCCTCCAAGCGCATCTTCACGCTGCTGATGATCTTCTTTTCGCTGGCCGAGACCGGGACCACGCCGCAGGTGCCGGCCCTGACCATTCCGGTCGGGTGAACAAAATGCGGGCAAGAGATAACGATCCTTCCGCCATGACCGGTGCCAACCCGCCGCTCATACGGGCCCGGCTGCGGACGCCGCGTGCCGCTGCGATCGCCGGGATCGTTTTCTCGGCGCTGCTGATTTGCAGCCTCGCGCTTTTGCAGATGTCGGTGCCGGCCGATCCGCTGGAAGCGGGGGCCTGGCTTGCAACCAGTTCGCGGCGGGTGATGTTCGCGCTGAACCTGGTGCCATTCTCCGGCGTCGCCTTCCTGTGGTTCATCGGCGTGCTGCGCGATCGCCTGGGGCCGCAAGAGGATCGCTTCTTCGCGACGGTGTTCCTGGGCAGCGGCCTGATGTTCCTCGGGATGCTGTTCGTTGCCGCGGCATCGGCCGGCGCGCTGATCCTGGCCCATTCGGCGCAGCCAACGGCAATCTTCGATGCCGGAACCTTTGCGTTTGCCCGCGCCTTCACCTACGGCGTCATGCATGTCTATGCCTTCAAGATGGCGGCGGTGTTCATGGTGACCGCTTCCACGCTGGCCTTGCGCACGCGGATCACCGCGCGCTGGATCGCCGTCGTCGGCTATGCCTGCGCGGCGTTTCTGCTGTTCGGCACCAGCTATTTCGACTGGCCGCTGTTCGTGTTGCCGGCCTGGGTGCTACTGGTTAGCAGTTACATCCTGATCGACAACCTGCGTGGCTCATCCCAGGTGGCCCCTGGCTCTGCGGACGCGACCCGCTAAACTCGTCGCTCCGGACCGGGAGGGAGAGCCCGATCGGGGAAGAAGCAGAACGATGGGGATCAAGCGATGCATGCGACGCACCTGGTGATCGGTGGCGGTTCGGCCGGCTGCGTGATGGCCGCGCGGCTCTCGGAGCGGGCGGACAACAAGGTGGTGCTGCTGGAGGCCGGGCGAGACTATGGGCCGGACCAGACCCCGGAGGATCTGCGCGACACCTATTCGGGCAGCGCGCTGATGAACCCTGCCTATTTCTGGAAGAACCTGAAGGTGCGCCGCAACGCGGATGCTGCGCCGGTCTATTACGAGCAGGGGCGCGTGCTCGGCGGCGGCTCGTCGGTCAATGGCCAGGTAGCGCTGCGCGGGGCGCCGGAGGATTACGACCGCTGGAACGCCATCGGCGCGAAGGGCTGGGACTGGAATTCCGTGCTACCGTATTTCCGCCGGCTGGAAACGGACATGGACTTCACCGACCAGTTGCATGGGGCGCAGGGGCCCATCACGGTGCGGCGGATGCCGATGGAGCAATGGGACGATTTCACCCTGTCCATCACCAAGGTCTGGAACGAGATGGGCTATCCCCTGCGCCCGGACATGAACGGGGAGTTCGGCGAGGGCTATTCGCCGTTGCCGCTGTCCAATGACGGCGAGGCGCGGCGGTCCACCTCGGTCGGGTATCTGGACGCGGCGGCAAGGCAGCGGCCCAATCTGCAGATACTCGGCGATGCCCAGGTGCGGCGGATACTGTTCGCCAACGGAAGGGCCAGCGGGGCGGAGCTGCGCCGCAACGGCGCGATTGAAACCATTACCGCCGACAATGTGGTGGTCTGTGCCGGGGCGCTGCACACGCCGTGGCTGCTGATGCTGTCGGGCATCGGGCCGGGCGAGCACCTGCGCCAGCATGGCATCGAGGTGCAACTCGACCGGGCCGGCGTCGGGGCCAATCTGATGGATCATCCGGCGATCCATATCTCCGGTTACCTGCCGCCGGTTTCCCGGCACAAGATGGTGCTGCGGCGCAACTACACCTATTTGCGCTGGTCCTCGGGGATGGCGGATGTGCCGGAGGCTGATATGGTGATGATGGCGGTCTGCCGTTCCGCCTGGCACGCGATCGGGGTTCGGATCGGCACATTGTCGTCGTATATTGGCCGGTCGTATTCGACGGGGGAAGTGCGGCTGGCCTCGGCCAATCCGGACGACGAGCCCTATGTCAACTTCAACTGGCTGAGCGACCCACGCGACCTGGACCGGATGACCGATGCGTTCCGCCGCATGGCGGGGATCCTGGTGCGCGATCCGGTGCCGCAATATCTGTCCAACCTGTTCGCCTCAAGGCTTTCCCAACGGGTGCGAGATGTCAGCCAGAAGACCCTTAAGAACGCGGTGCTGACCCATGTGGCGGCGGTGATGATGGACAGTTCGGCGAGCCTGCGGAAATTCCTGTTCGACAAGATTATCAGCGACGCGGCACCACTGACGGAGCTGCTGGCCGATCCGGCGCGGCTGGAGCGGCATGTGCGCGACAACGTGCAGTCTGCCTGGCATGCCTCCTGCACCTGCCGGATGGGCGATCCATCGGACACGCGCACCGTGGTGGATCCGGGCGGACG
>CAINEA010000250.1 GCA_903847525.1 uncultured Acetobacteraceae bacterium
AGCGTCCATCTCCTGTGCGGGTAAGAAGGTGGCAGACTCCAGTCTGAGGTTCCTAACCATGGATTTCCCCGCGCCCGAACTTGAGCAGCTCATGCGCCAGCGCGCCGCTGAAATCGGAATGAACGAGGCACTCGCGGTATGAGCCGTTCTCCACTCCACCGCGATGTCTGGATTACCGGGATCGGACTGCTTTCCTCGCTTGGCGAGGGACCGGACGCCCACTGGCAACGCCTGACCGATCCCGCCGGCCCCAAGCCGACGCTGGACGAGACCAGTTTCGCCCCCCATCCCATCCATCCGCTCTGTGCGGTGAATTTCGATCTGCAGATCCCCAAGAAGGGCGATCAGCGGCAGATGGAACCCTGGCAGCGCATCGGCACATACACGGCTGGTCTGGCACTGTCGAACGCAGGAGTGGCGCAGCAGGCCGAACTGCTCGACCGGACCCACATGATCGTCGCCGCCGGTGGCGGCGAGCGCGATATTGCCGTGGACACGGCGCTCGCCAACGAATTGGCCGCCAGCAATGAGCCGGCTGGGCCGTTCCTCAATAAACGGCTAGCGGCGGATCTACGGCCGACGCTTTTCCTGGCCCAGCTCTCCAATCTGCTGGCCGGCTCCATCTCCATCGTGCACGGCGTGCGCGGTTCCTCGCGCACCTTCATGGGCGAGGAATCTGCCGGCGCGGATGCCGTTCGCGTCGCGGGTGCTCGTCTGCAGGCAGGCCAGATCGACCTAGCCCTGGTCGGTGGCTCGGCCAGCGCGCCGCGGCCAGAAATGATGCTGCTGCTGAGCGCAGGCGACGTGCTGCTCACCGGCCCGTACCGCCCGGTCTGGCAGCGTAAGGAACATCCAGGCTTCGCGCTGGGTAGCATGGGCGCCTTCGTGGTGCTGGAGGACCCTGCTCATGCCCAGGCGCGCGGCGCGCGCGGCCTGGCCCGCCTGGTCACGACCATCAGCACGATGTCCCGGCGCGTACCTGGAACCGAGCAGGCGGAGGGCGAGCGCCTGGCCGCCGAACTGGCGCCGTATCTGGCCCCCGGCCCGCTCGGCGTGCTCTCCGGTGCATCGGGCGCCGAACCGGCGACCTCCGCCGAACGCCATCTTTTGGCGGCGATTGGTCGCGACCGCAAAACCTTCGTGCGTGCCACCGGCACCATGCTCGGCCATTCGATCGAAGCGCAGTTCCCCGCCAATGTCGCTCTAGCTGCCTTGGCCCTGTCGCAGGGCGGCTTCTATCCGCCGTTCGAGCCGGGTCCGATGGAAGCGCCGGCGACCGAGCCCGTGCGCCAGATCCTGGTCACGGGCTTCGGCCAGCGCCGCGGTGAGGCGATGGCTCTGGTTACCGCAATCGACAATTCAGGAGCGGCAAATGCCAATTGACCGTCCGACCTGGCCAATCATTGTCGTGACCGGCATGGGTGTCGTGACTTCACTCGGCACGGGCAAACAGGATAACTGGCGCCGACTGATCGCCGGCGAGTCCGGCATCCATCACATCAACCGCTTTTCTACCGAGGGCCTGCGCACCACCATCGCTGGCACCGTCGACTATCTGCCCGGGCACTACAATTCCGTCGCCCTCACGGAAGAATTGGGCCGGCTTGCCGCTCAGGAAGCCATCGAGCAGGCCGGCGTCAGCTCCACCGCCTTCCCTGGTCCGCTGTTCCTCGCCGTGCCGCCGACCGAGTACGATTGGGCAACGCGCGTGCTGTCCGCCCGCCGCGTCGCCAATCCCGGCCATGGCGATTATGCCCAGTTCATCGCTGTCGCCGCCGGTCATCGGGAAGAATACGAACCATTCCTGTTCGGCGCCTTTGCGCAGAACCTGGCCGAGCGTTTCGGTACGCGCGGCTCGCCGATCAGCCTGTCCACCGCCTGCGCCTCCGGCGGCACCGCCATCCAGCTCGCCACCGAGGCGCTGCAGCGCGGCGAGGCCGATATGGCGCTGGCCATCGGCTCGGACGGCTCGATCACCGAGGAAGCGTTGATCCGCTTCTCTCTGCTTTCCGCCCTGACCACCCGCAACGATCCGCCGGAGGCGGCCTCGCGTCCGTTCGCCAAGGGACGCGACGGCTTCGTGATGGCGGAAGGCGCCGGCGCGCTGGTGCTGGAAACGCTGGATCACGCCCGCGCACGTGGGGCGAATATCCTCGGCGTGATCTCCGGCTGCGGCGAAAAGGCCGATACGTTCCATCGCACCCGGTCCAATCCCGATGGGTCCGCTATCATCGCCGCCATCAAAGCCGCGATTACCGATGCCAGGCTGACCACCGACGATATCGACTACATCAACGCGCACGGTACCAGTACGCCGGAGAACGACAAAATGGAATGCCTGGGCGTCACCGCGGTTTTCGGCGAGCGCGCGGGCTCCCTGCCGATCAGTTCGAACAAATCCATGATCGGCCATACGCTTTCGGCGGCCGGCGCGGTGGAGGCGGTGTTCACCCTACTGACGCTGCAGAACCAGATCATGCCGCCGACGATCAACTATACCGAGCCTGATCCGGCTATCCCTCTGGATGTGGTGCCGAATGTCGCCCGGCCGGCCAGGCTGCGCCACGCCATGTCGAATTCGTTCGGATTTGGCGGGCAAAATGTGTGCCTTCTGCTCTCCGCCGAGCCTGCCTGATCATGCGCGCGCTGCAACTGCATGGTGACCGTGATCTGCGCCTGGTCGAACTGCCCGATCCGCCACCGCCCGGCGAGGGCGAGGTTCAGATCGCGCCGCGCGCTGTGGCGCTGAACCATATCGATGTCTGGGGCTGGCGCGGCATGGCTTTCGCCCAGCGCAAGCTGCCGCTGGTCGTGGGCGTGGAGGCTTCCGCCGAAGTGGTGGCGGTTGGTTCTGGTGTGACCGGCCTCACGCCGGGCCAGCAGGTCGTGCCGTACAGCGCGCTCACCTGCGGCACCTGCCGCGCCTGTACCGAGGGCCGCGATAACCACTGTGAAAATGTTCGCGGCGTCATGGGCTTCCATGTCGACGGCTTCGCCCGTGGGCTGGTCAACATGCCGGCGCGCCGGATCATCCCGGTTCCCGCCGGTATCCCGCACGCCGATGCTGCCTGCTCGCAGGTGACGTTCGGTACCGTGGTGCACATGCTGTTCGACAATGCCCACCTGCAGCCCGGCGAGACAATCCTGGTCCATGCCGGCGGCAGCGGCATCGGGTCGGTCGCCATCAAGATCGCCAAATCGATCGGCTGCACCGTGATCGCCACGGTCGGCAGCGACGAAAAGATCGAGCCGGTCAAGGCGCTCGGCGCCGATCATGTCATCAACTACACGACCGACCGTTTCGAGGGTGCCGTCCGCAAGATCACCGCCAAGAAGGGCGTGGATGTGGTCTTCGAGCATGTCGGCGCCAGCACCTGGGAGGGCAGCCTGTTTTCGCTGAAACCTGGCGGTCGCCTGGTCACCTGCGGATCGACCTCGGGTGTTACCGCGCAGACCAACCTGATGATGATCTTCCAGCGCCAACTCACCATCAAGGGTTCGTTTGGCTGTAGCATCCGCAACCAGACGGACGCGCTGGACTGGATGGCGCGCGGCATTCGTCCGCTGCTGGACATGGTGGTACCGCTGGAACGGTTTTCCGAAGGCCTCGAACGACTGGAATCCCGCCGCGTTCTCGGCAAGATCATCGTAACCTTGTAGCCCGTGATTTCGGCTACATGCAGTAAGATGATGCCATGCACCGAATTCTGCGACGGCTGAAATACCGCCTGGCCCTGGCCGGAGAATACCTGGTCTTCCAGATCTCCGAGATATTTTTCCGGCTGGTCCGCCTGCTGTCGCTCGACGCTGCCAGTGCGATGGGCGGTTGGTTGATGCGCACATTCGGTCCGCTGCTGCCCGTGCATCGCATCGGTGCTGAAAATTTGCGCCACGCGATGCCGGAACTCAGTGAGGCACAACGGCAGGTCATTCTGCGCGGCGCCTGGGACAATCTCGGCCGGATGAGTTGTGAGTTCGCGCATATGGCCAAGATGGCTAACGATGCATCGGACTATGAAAACCCTGATGCCCGCATCGAAATTCCGTCAGACGCGATCGAGACGTTTTTTCGCTTGCGCGATGACGGACTGCCGGCATTGGCCTTCTCCGCGCATCTTGCCAATTGGGAACTACCGGCCATCTTGGTGGCCCATTTTGGCCTGGCCTCGGCCGCGCTGTACCGCACGCCGAACAACCGATTTATCGCACGGCGCATCCGGCGCACACGCGGTAAGCTAATGGGCCGCCTGATCGGGGCTGGCCCCACCGCGCCATTTGAACTACATGCCGCGCTCCGTGCCGGGGAACATGTGGGCATGCTGATCGACCAGCGCTTTGGGCGCGGCCTGACCATCCCCTTCTTCGGCCGGCCAGCGGCGACCACCACCCTTTTCGCCCGTCTCGCGCGGAATATTGATTGCCCGATCTATGGCGTGCGCGCGGTTCGCAAGACTGGCGCGCGGTTCCGGATGGAGGTCGTCGGGCCCGTCGAACTGCCGCGCGATGAAGAAGGCAAGATCGATATCGAGGCCGCCACGGTGGTGGTGACCCGGATTGTTGAGGATTGGATCCGCGCCACGCCCGAGCAATGGCTTTGGTTTCATCGGCGCTGGCGGCTTTAGGGCTGCTTCCTGCGTGGTGAACCGTCGAAGCATGGGCGCAACTGCCATTTGCTTTCAGCGCTATGCAGGGCTAGGCCGCTATATTACCGTTCGATGGCGGCGGGGGAAATGAACATGCACATTCAGGCGCTGGGCTATCTGGGGTTCGGGTCTGTCGATCTGGATGGCTGGTCGGATTTTGCGACGTCCCTGCTCGGTATGCAGGCGGTCGAGAAAGGCAATACTTCCAGAGCCTTCCGTATGGATGACCAGGCACAACGCCTGATCATCGATCGCGATCTGGCGGACGGCCAGCGCTATATCGGCTGGGAAGTGGCGGACGCACCAACGTTGGCATCGCTGGCCGCACGACTGGAACAGGGAGGGGTCTTCGTAACCCAGGAACCTGCAGCCTTGGCCGATCGGCGAGCCGTCGCTGGCCTGATCTCGTTCGCCGACCCGTTGGGCAACCGGCTGGAAGCCTTCCACGGCGCGGCACGGACCGACCTACCATTCATCCCTGGCCGTGCCATCTCGGGCTTCCGGACCGGTCCACTCGGCATGGGCCATGTGGTGATCACCGTTGAACGGCTCGACGCGGCCTTGCCGTTCTACCGGGACATTCTTGGCTTCGGCGTCAGCGACATTATGGAACGCCCATTCGGCGCCGCGTTCTTCCACGTCAATCCGCGCCAGCACAGCTTCGCGATGCTAGAGACCGGCAGCAATGGCATGCACCATTTCATGGTGGAACTGTGCGCGCTGGATGATATTGGCCAGGGCTACGATTTGGCCTTGGGCGACGGTACCGAAAAGGACCCCAACCGCGTGATGGCCACACTTGGCCGGCACACCAATGACTGGATGACCTCGTTCTACATGCGCTCGCCGGCCGGCTTTCAGGTGGAATATGGTTGGGGCGGCCGCGCGATCGACCCCGCTACCTGGACACCGCAGCGCCTGGAAGCCGGGCCAAGCATGTGGGGTCATGAACGGGCTTGGTTGCCGCCCGAGGCAAAGGCGGAGGCTCGAGCCATGCGCCTGAAAGCCGGCGCTTCGGGACTGCGCCGGCCGTTACAGGTGATGGGGGGTAGCTATGGCCTGACGCCTGGCACCTCCGCATGGTGGGACACGGTGGCTGAAGATCGTACTGATCACGGTTAGGTTACTGAAAATTAGCAAACGCTCGGTTGGATGTCGCACGTGTCAATGCTAACACTTCATCTCGATGTAACTTCTTAAAAAATGAACGGATTTCATCGGCTTCTGGTAAAGTTAAAATTTATTTAGATTTCTTTTGAACTAAGCGCATGGGATAGGAAGTTCGACTAAAATGCTTATTGGCCATATCGACCGAGCTGACCGTCATTATGTCTCGGGGTGGGCCATGGATACCAATCGCCCCGAGGCGCAAATCGACGTTTCCTTTAGGGTAAATGGTGAGGAGTGGGGTCGCAGCGTCGCCGGAAACTTTAGGCAAGATTTGCTGGATAGCGGCCGTTATGGCGACGGCCGGCATGGATTTACCTATTTGGTCGACAAGCCGATGTCGATATTAAAATCATACGATATCGAGGTCGTCGGGATTTTCGACAACTATTCGAGCACTTTGGCTAAACTCACATTAGCCGCTATATCCACGGACCAGGCGCAAAAGAATCCAATCCTGGTTACCGCCAGCGGCAGGTCAGGTACAACAATATTGATGAAGAGGCTTTTGCAAAGCCCAGATATAACTGTAGTCGACAAATATCCTTATGAAGTAAAGATATTAGCTTACTACGCACATGCATATGATGTGATGACGTCCTCTGTCAACTATACATCGCCTCCAGACCTCGGCGATTATTTTTCAAAGATGACTAGGATAGGGCAGAATCCGTTTAATCATTATGAATACGAAAACATATTCTCAGACCCATATGCACTTTATGACTTTTTTGAAAAAAGGCTGCCCAGAAAACTGATGGAATCATTTAAGTCAATCATATTGGACTTTTATGAATATGTCGAAAATCGCGCGGGATCTTCAAGCAGTAAATACTTCGCCGAAAAAGTAGACCTGCTGCATTGTACACGTAGTTTTACTCACGCTGCGTTCGACCAAACCAAAGAGATTGTTCTTGTTCGGGACCCGCGCGACCTCTTTTGCTCCTACCGATCTTTTTGGCAGACGCCAGCGGATGAGGCGGTATCGGCATTGAAGTCCATTGCTGATGAAATGGTTCGCTTGCATTCATCTAAAGACAAAAATAAAATGATTTTTGTGAAATATGAAGATCTTGTCCTTCAGACCGAAAAGACATTGTATAATATTTCGCAATTTTTGAACCTTGATCAAAACCTTGAGGCGGATCCTAAATCCGATTCTAAATTGTTCGAGTCGCATGGAACCAGCGAAAATATCAATGCTTCAGTAAACAGATGGAAGAAGGACCTCAACGCGGGCGAGATTGAACAATTTGAATTTATGTTTAGTGAATTTTTAAACGTATATAATTACAACATAAGTTAATTTACTATATATCTTAGATAAATCCATCAATTTAATCGGGAATTTATTGTATGATTAATTCAATGCTTGCTCCCACCGTCCTCCTCTACGACTGGGACAACACCCTGGTCGATGGCTGGTCCGCCATCACCGGCGCTCTGAACGCTGTCTTCGATGAATTCTCTATGCCGCGATGGACCGACATCGACACGCGTCAGCGCGTTCGGACCAGTCTGCGTGACAGCTTTCCGCCGATGTTCGGCGCCGAGTGGGAGCGGGCGCGGGACTTGTTCTACGCGACGCTCACGGAAGGGCACCTGGACCACCTGAAGCCGCTCCCGGATGTGGCGGACCTGCTCCAGTCCGGCGCTGCCTGGCCGCAAGGCGTGGTTTCCAACAAGGCCGGCGCCTTCCTGCGCCGCGAGGTCACCCATTTGGGCTGGGATCCGCATTTCCGCACGATCGTCGGCGCCGGCGATGCGACAGCCGATAAGCCCGCGCCTGACTCTATTCTGCTTGCTTTATCGCATCTGGGACGTGCGCCGGACCGGTCCGTGTGGTATCTCGGCGATACCGCGAGTGACATGCAGGCCGCCCGTGCTGCCGGTGTCACAGCGGTGCTGGTTGGCGATGCTTCTCATGACGGGGGTATCGACAATGCGGCGCCTGATATCCATATGCCTACAGCGAAGGCGCTGATAGCCCGGCTCCGCTCGCTGGCCTAATTCGTAACCTTGGCTACTTTCGTGCCTTTTCAATAATCTAGCCTACCAACCTGTCACCTGGATGAAGCTCAAACGGCCGTGCCACGCCCGTTTACTCGCCAATCTCGATCCCTGTGACGACAACTGTGTCAATGAAAACAAAGAAGGATAACCGCCGTGGCCAACGAGAAGTCGCAGAACGTTCAGGATGTGTTCCTGAATCACGTGCGCAAGAGCAAGACCCCCGTGACCGTCTTCCTGGTCAACGGGGTCAAACTGCAGGGTATCATAACCTGGTTTGATAATTTTTCCGTTCTGTTGCGTCGCGACGGGCACACCCAACTCGTCTACAAGCACGCAATCAGCACGGTCATGCCAGGCGCGCCAATCCAGCTTTTCGATGCCTCCAAAGTTGAAGGTGCCGCCGTGCGGGAGACTGCTGCTGGTGAGGAATAGGCCAGCCGTTCCACGGAGCGGCGGGCCTGGGTGCCAGTCGGCGTGACCCGTCATAGGGCAAACGACAATGGCCGGCAGGTGGATATGCCGGACACGATCGGCACCGACGAATTGATCGGACTGAAAGAGAAGAAGAAGGCTGGTAAAGGGCAGGGGGCCACTTCCCCGGGCCCTACCCGCGCGGCGGTCGTGTTGGCGTGGGAACGTCCTGAAACCACGGGCGATTCGTCCCGGGTTTCGGAAGCCCGACTAGAGGAGGCCATCGGACTCGCATCCTCCATCGGCTTGGCGGTCGTCCATAGCGCCATCATCCCCTTGCGTGTCCGCCGCCCATCCACGTTGCTGGGCTCCGGCCAGCTAGAGACGATCGGCTTGGCGCTCGAAGCCAACGATGTCGAGGTCACCATCGTCGACGCGACACTGTCACCCGTGCAGCAGCGCAACCTCGAGCGTGCCTGGGGCTGCAAGGTCATCGACCGGACCGGACTGATCCTGGACATCTTCGGCGAACGCGCGGTCACACGCGAAGGCACGCTTCAGGTCGAACTCGCCCATCTGGAATACCAGCGATCACGGCTTGTGCGGTCCTGGACCCATCTGGAACGTCAGCGCGGCGGTTTCGGCTTTCTCGGTGGTCCCGGTGAAACCCAGATCGAAGCCGATCGCCGGCTGATCCTGGATCGAATCGTCCGGCTGAAGAAAGAACTCGAACAGGTTCGCCGCACCCGCGGCCTGCACCGCTCCGCCCGCAGGCGCGTACCATTCCCGGTTGTGGCCCTGGTCGGCTATACGAATGCCGGAAAATCAACGCTGTTCAATGCGCTGACCGGTGCGACCGTGGCGGCGAAGGATCAGTTGTTCGCGACCCTCGACCCGACCATGCGCGGACTGAGGCTGCCATCCGGCCGTCGCGCCATCCTGTCCGACACTGTCGGCTTCATCAGCGAATTGCCGACCGAACTGGTCGCCGCCTTCCGCGCAACCCTGGAAGAGGTGGCCGAGGCCGATGTGATCTTGCATGTGCGCGACGCGGCGCACCCGGACACCGCGGCCCAGCGGGCGGACGTTATCGCTGTGCTCGACGGCATGGTGCGCGAAGGAACGCTGGATGAGGACTGGCCGATGCGCAGCATCGAAGTGCTGAACAAGGCCGATCTGCTTGGCGGCGTGGCGGAAGTGGAAACCCGGGGCAGCGGCGTTGCTGTCTCGGCGATTACCGGGGAGGGCAGCCAGACCCTCCTAGATGCAATCGACCGCCGCATCGCGGCGGGCATGGAAACCGCCGGCTATGAGATTCCTCCGTCGGATGGCGCCCGGCTGGCCTGGCTTTACGCGCATGGCGAAGTGATCGGACGACAGGACAAGGAAGAAATGATCCATGTCACTGTTCGCCTTTTGCCGGCGGATCGGGCTCGCTTCGAACGTCCGGATTTCAGCAGTAAGGACTTTTGAACAAGTCGGTAGAAGACGTTTAAGCGTTGTCGGCGCGTTCTGCCTTCTTAACCGCGATCCAAAGTGCCTCCATTTCTTCCAGGCTTGAGTCGACCGGTGACCTTCCTTCGGTTTCAAGCCGTTGCTCAATCCCTTCGAAGCGGCGCGTGAATTTTTCGTTGGCCTGGCGCAGGCAGATCTCCGGGTCGAGATGAAGTTTGCGCGCGAGGTTGGCTAAAACAAACAAAAGATCGCCAACCTCGTCTGCCAGACGCGCCGGATCCGCGCCAGGCAGTTCGGCGCGCAGTTCCAGTACTTCTTCTTGCAGCTTATCGAGTACGCCATTGGCATCGGGCCAGTCGAAGCCGACGCGAGCGGCGCGGTTGGTCAGCTTGGCGGCACGGGTCAGCGCGGGCAGGGCTGCTGGAATTCCCGCCAGCGTGCCGTTTTCGGTGCGTGCGTGGCGTTCGGCGCGCTTTTGCGCTTCCCAGGCACCGGTCTGCGCCGCGGCATCGCGGGCGGCGGCATCGCCGAACACGTGCGGGTGGCGGCGGATCATCTTGTCGGCAATGGTCCGGGCGACATCGGCGAAGCCGAAGCGTCCTTCTTCCTCGGCCATGCGTGCGTGATAGACGACCTGGAACAGCAAATCGCCGAGTTCATCCGGCAATGCGTCAAAATCGCGCCGGGATATCGCGTCCGCGACTTCGTAGGCTTCCTCGATCGTATAGGGTGCGATGCTGTCGAAATCCTGCACCTTATCCCACGGACAGCCAGTCTCCGGATCGCGCAATCGCTCCATGATCGAGAGAAGGCGGAGCAGTTCGGTCTCAGCGGAAGCGGTCATGGCTTGTCCCCAGGCGGGCGTTTCTCGCCAACATAAATGCCGCAGAAGAAATATTATGGAAAGTGAAGGTCATGGGATATCGAGGATTTGGCCATCAAAGGCCGGTTCCACGCCGGCAGGCAGATTGGTCCGCATCCATGCCCAGTCCATCTCTGGTCCCATATGCGTCAGAAGCGTGCGCCGCGCGCCAACACGCCGCGCCCAATCGAGCGCGACTTTGAGATGCGCGTGCGTGTTGTGTGGCGCGTGCCGCTGGAAGCAATCGACCACCCATGTATCCACGCCCGCTAGGATCGCGAATGCCGCATCGTCCAACCGAACGACGTCGGTCGAATAAGCGAAGCTCCCGATGCGCAAACCCAGCGATGTTGTGAAGCCGTGATCCTGGTTGAACAGCCCAACGCCGAATCCAGCGATCTCGACGGTCTGACCAGGCTCGACCGGGCGCTGTACCAGCGCCGGGCGGAAAAAACCCGGACCCTTCCAGGGTTGGAACGCGTAGCCGAAGCGACGCACGAGTTCTTCCAATGTTCTCGGCGTGGCAAAGGCTTCCAGCGGCCGGTCGACGATCCGGTTCAGAACGCGCACATCGTCCAGCCCGGTGATGTGATCGGCATGGGCATGGGTGAACAGGATCGCATCGGCCGACGGCACCCCGCAGGTCAACAATTGGGCGCGCATATCCGGCGAGGTATCCACCAGCAGCCGCCTTCCCGCATCGCTTTCGATGACGATGCTGGCGCGGGTTCTTCGGTTGCGTGGCTCGTCGGGATCACACAGCCCCCAATCACCCCGGCCATCCGGGCCACCGATCAAAGGAACCCCGGCCGAGCCGCCGGTACCAAGGATGACAACCCTCATGCCGGCTCAGGCCGCAGCAGCCGCAGGTGCGGCCTTGCGGAACAGCCGGCGGAAATTCTCAGTCGTCAGATCCGCCATGGCGGCTGGGGTGACGCCGCGAACCTCCGCCAGCACCTTGGCGGTATGCGCCACCCAGGCCGGTTCGTTGCGTTTTCCACGAAACGGGACGGGGGCCAAATAGGGTGCATCCGTCTCTACCAGCAACCGGTCGAGTGGAATATCAGCCGCCATCTCCCTCAATTCAGTGGATTTCGGGAAAGTCAGGATACCGGACAGACTGAAATATCCATCCATCGCCATTGCTGCTTCCAGCAGTACCCGCGTGGAACTGAAGCAATGCAGCAGGAATTGGAAATCCAGGCCGCTATCGCGTTCTTCCCGCAGAATCCTGCCAATGTCCTCGTCCGCATCCCTGGCATGGATCGCCAACGGCAGGCCAGCGATCGCCGCAGCGCGGATATGGGCCCGGAAGCTCTCCTGCTGCACGTCCCGCGGCGCCTTGTCGTAGAAGTAATCCAGGCCCGATTCGCCAATGCCGATGACCTTCGGATGGTCCGCCAACGCCGCGATTTCCTCCGGGCTGGGAACCGGGAATTCCGCCGCGCTGTGCGGATGAATGCCCACCGTGCACCAGAGATTGGCATGAGCTTCCGCCAAGCCGCAGATCTCCAAGGATTGCTTCAACCGTGTCCCGATGGAGACCATCTCCCCCACGCCGGCCTCGGCCGCGCGGGTCAGCACGTCCTGCAGTTCGGCTGGCGTGTAATAGTCCAGATGGCAGTGAGAATCGATCAACATCAGAGGGCTATGCGGCTTCTTCGACAAAGCGTGGGAAAATACCCTGAGGCGACGGCAAGGCAATTCCCCCCGGTAACGGCACGCCCAACGCAGCCAGTGTCCGGGCATCCACGGGCACGCCAAGCTGAT
>CAINEA010000251.1 GCA_903847525.1 uncultured Acetobacteraceae bacterium
CCGGTTCTCGATTGGGTACGAAGCCTGCCGGCCGATGACCGGCGCGCGATCGGCGCCGACTTTGCGACTATGCAGTTTGGCTGGCCGATCGGCATACCGCTCTGCCGGCCTTTGGGTGGCGGGTTATGGGAAGTACTCAGCACGCTGCCGATCCGGCGCATTGCCCGTCTGTTGTTCTTCGTCGATGACGGGCGTATCGGCGTGGTGCATGGCTTCATCAAGAAAACTGCAGAAGACGCCCGCCGATGATCTGGAGATTGCCCGCAAACGGATGAAGGAGATGAAGGCATGAGCAGCAAGAAGAATCCTCATTGGGGCACGACGCTTGACGCATTCGTCTCTGAGGACGGCATCCGCGAAGCTGCGAAGGTCGAAGCGCTGACGCGCGTGGTCGCCTGGCAACTCGTGCAAGAGATGGAACGGCAAGGCATCACGAAGGCAGCGCTCGCCGAACGGATGCACACCAGCCGCGCCCAACTGGATCGAATCCTCAAGGCGAAGGGCAACATCACCATCGAAACCCTCCAGCGCGCCGCCGCTCTGGTCGGCCGCGAACTGCGACTTGAGCTGGTCTGAGCGAGGGCAGGGGAGGAGAACGATGCCCTGCGTTGGAGGCAAAGGCCTCCGCATTGACCCGGCGGATGGCTGCTGCGGACGCGTCTAAGAAATGGGATGATGGACAGGCAATATTCTGTTATAATTGCAAAGCATTGACGGACACTGGAAAGGAGGGCGCAACATGACGACAGACCTAGCAAGCCGCCCGACAATCGGTGACCACCGCGCCATTGCAGCTTTCCTGGAAAAGCTGCAGGGCATCTACGACGTATCCCAGATGATCATGTTCGGATCGCGCGCGCGCGGTGACAATCGGCCGGACAGCGATCTCGACCTTGCCGTTGTTCTCAACGGTAAGCGCGGAGACTTCGTCGACACCAAAATCGATATGGCCGGCTTGGCGTTCGATGTTCTGATGGAGACGGGAGTTCTCGTTCAGGCTTTCCCGATGTGGGGAGACGACCTCGCTCGTCCGGAGCAGTTTCCTAACCCAGCCCTTATTCGGAATATCGCGCGGGAAGGCATACGGCTTGGATGACGCATGGGCTTATGGACAAAGCGCAGAAAGCCCTCGCGTCAGCCAGAATCCTGCTTGATGCAGGTGACACCGACGGCGCAACGAACCGCGCCTACTACGCGATGTTTGACGCGACGATGGCCGCTCTGTCCTGGGTTGGCTCCGATGTCGAGCAAAGTCCCCCGAAAGCCCATGGTGGTCTTATCACCAGCTTTGGGCAGAACGTGGTCAAGAAGGGCAAACTTCCAGCCGAATTCGGGCGCTCGCTGAATCGCGTGCAAGAGCTTCGCCTGACAGCCGATTATCTGGCGGAGCCTGTGTCGCTCGACAAAGCACAGTGGGCGATTCAGGAAGCGGTTCGCTTCGTCGCGGCTGTCTCCGGATTGCTGCTGCAATGACTAAGCAATATCGCAGCCCGGTGATGGCCTCGATCCACGAAACCGCGGAAGGGCTGCACGCGGCCGGCGTGACGGACAAGCAGACCATGCGCAAGTTCGACGAGGCGTGCCTGACGCCTGTGCGGCCTCTGACGCCGGAAGAAATCCGCGCCTTGCGGGAGCGCGAAGGCGCCAGCCAGGCGGTGTTCGCGCGCTACCTCAATGTTACGACCGGCCTCATCAGCCAGTGGGAGCGGGGCGAAAAACACCCGCAGGGAAGCTCTCTCAAGCTGCTGTCGCTGGTCGCCCGTCACGGCCTCGCGACCGCCGCCTGAGGCGGGAAAGAACGGGCAAATTTCCGCACCGTTTCACAGCCCCCGCTGTGGTTCGGCGCGAGAACCTGACCCCCTATCGGCGCCGAGGATTGACCCCAGCCAATGTGATATTAGTCAAATATATCAATAATTTGCTGGCCGTTGCATTAACCGGGGCAAAACCCCGGGCGGTCGCGTAATCAGGCAGGCTGCGCGCGCACTCGAACCAGCTCGCCGAGCGGTAGGATGGCGAGACTTCCTGCAACATCGAGCCGGTCGCTGAGGTAGTTCCAAAAG
>CAINEA010000252.1 GCA_903847525.1 uncultured Acetobacteraceae bacterium
CGCGTTCGGCGCGGCCTGCCTAATCCCCGCCTTGGTGCTGCTGTCGCCGGCAAATGCCGGCTCGACCCTGAGCTTCGCTGCGATGCGCGCCGGTATCCCGCCGGAGGGCTGGCGCGCCACGCTTGTGCTGGCGCTGGTGCTGCTGGGTGCCGGGTCCAAGGCGGGTCTGGCGCCGTTGCATGTCTGGCTGCCCCTGGCGCATCCGGCGGCACCGAGCCATCTGTCGGCGCTGATGTCGGGCGCGATGACCAAGGTGGCGCTGTATGTGATCGTGCGGCTGCTGTTCGATCTCGCCGGACCGGCACAGCCGCTGTGGTGGGGTGTGCCGCTGATCCTGATGGGGATCGCTTCGGCGGTGCTGGGGGCGTTGCGGGCCAATACCGAGGGCGACATCAAGGCGATCCTGGCGGCCAGCACGATCGAGAATGTCGGGCTGATCGCCGTGGGAATCGGGGTGGCGCTGATCGCGCGGGCCGCCGACCTGCCGGACCTCGCGGCGCTGGCGCTCGGCGGTTCTCTGCTGCACGCGCTGAACCACGGGGTGTTCAAGACCTTGCTGTTCCTGTGCGCGGGATCGGCGCAGCACGGCGGCGGATCGCGCGCGTTGGTGCGGCTTGGCGGGTTGATCCACACGATGCCGGTGACCACGGCCTGCGTGCTGGCGGGCGGGCTGGCGCTGGCGGCGCTGCCGCCGGGATCGGGTTTCGCCAGCGAATGGATGATCCTGCAATCAGTGCTGGCGGCGCCGCGGATCGGCGGGCTGGGGTTGCAGATCCTGTTCGCGGTCGCCGCCTGTCTGATCGCGATGTCCGCCGCATTGGCGGCCGCCGCGATGGTGCGGCTGATCGGGGTGGCGTTCCTCGGCCGGCCGCGCACGCCGCTCGGGTCCGCTGCGGAGGAATCCGGTGGACCGGTAAAGGTGGCGCTGATCGGGCTGGCCGGCCTGAGCCTGCTGCTAGGCGTGCTGCCCGGGCCGCTGCTGCGACTGATCGCGCCGGCGTTACGGCTGATTACGGGCTCCGGCATGAGCGATCGGGCGGGTGTTTTCGCGATAACGGCCGCTTCCGGCACGCCCGGCTATGCGGCGCCGGTGATTGCCCTGCTGATCGGCCTGGGTCTCGCTTTCGTGCTGTTGGCGTTGCGGCACTGGTCGGTGGCCGGGCACCGGCGCGGACCGGCCTGGGCCTGCGGCTTTGCCGCCGCGCCGGCCTGGCTGCCGTTCGGCGATCCGCTGACGCAGTATGGCGGCGCATCGTTTGCCCAGCCGCTGCGCCGGGCGCTGGGGACTTCGCTGCTCGCGGCGCGCGAGCGGGTGGACATGCCGCGGCCCGGCGAGACGCGCGCGGCCAGCCTGAGCGTCAGCCTGCGCGATCCGGCGTCGGTGTACGTGTTCGCCCCGCTGGCGCGGTTGCGCGGGATATTGGCGCGCTTCTTCGACGGCATCCAGTTCCTGACGATCCGCCAGACGCTGAGCCTTATGTTCACGGTGCTGATCCTGTTCCTGGTCGTCATCGCCGCGCTGGAGGCGAAGTGATGGCCGATGTGGCTGTATTTGCTACCGGGCTGGCGGCGCAGATCCTGCACGTTGTGCTGCTGCTTGCCGCGGCGCCGGTGCTGATCGGCTTCATCCGCTGGCTGAAGGCGCGGTTGCTCGGGCGGATCGGGCCGCCGATCCTGCAGCCATGGCGCGACCTGGTGCGGCTGGTGCGCAAGCAGCCGGTGCTGGCCTACAACGCATCCTTCCTGTTTCGCGCCGCCCCCGCGCTGGGTTTTGCCGCCACCCTGGCGGCTGCCGCCATGGTGCCCTCGTTCGCGCTGGGCATGACCACGGCGCACGCCTCGGACCTGCTGGTGATCGCCGGGCTGTTGGGGCTCGCCCGCTGCATCCTGGCGCTGGCGGGCATGGATGTCGGTACCGCGTTCGGCGGCATCGGCGCGTCGCGCGAAATGATGTTCTCGGCGTTCGCCGAGCCGGGGCTGATCTTGGTGATCTTCACCCTGGCCCTGCTCGCTGGCACCACCAACCTGGATGCGATCGCCGGGCTGCTGCGGGAAGGCACGATGGGGCTGCGCGTCTCGCTGGGGCTGACGCTGGTCGCCACCTGCGCGATCGCGATCGCGGAGAATGGCCGCATCCCGGTGGACAATCCCGCCACGCATCTTGAGCTGACGATGATCCACGAGGCGATGATCCTTGAATATTCTGCGCGCCACTTGGCGCTGGTGA
>CAINEA010000253.1 GCA_903847525.1 uncultured Acetobacteraceae bacterium
GGATTTCGCCTGATCGTCGCCATCGCCGATGTCGCGCATTACGTCCGGACCGGCTCGCCGCTCGACCGCTCGGCCCGCACCCGCGGCAACAGCTGCTACTTCCCGGACCGCGTCGTGCCGATGCTGCCGGAAGCCTTGTCGAATGGCTGGTGCAGCCTGCGTCCGGACGAGGAACGCGGCTGCCTGTTCGTCGAATTGCGGGTGAATGCCGAGGGCCGCAAGACCGGCCATCGCTTCGGCCGCGGCCTTATGAAAAGCGTGGCCCGCCTGACCTACGAACAGGTGCAGCAGGCCCAGGATGCCGGCGATACCCTCGGCCTGGCACCGGGCCAGTTGGACACGTTGTATGCCGCGTTCCGCGCCCTGCTCGCCGCCCGCAATGCCCGCGGCACGCTCGATCTCGATCTGCCCGAACGCAAGGTCCTGCTCGGCGCCGACGGCCATGTCGACGCCGTCATCCCCCGCCCGCGCCTGGACAGCCACCGCCTGATCGAGGAGTTCATGGTGCTGGCCAACGTCGCCGCCGCCGAGGAGCTCGAACGGCTGCGCCAGCCCTGCATGTACCGCGTGCACGCACCGCCATCCGAGGAAAAACTGGAGGCGCTGCGCCTGTTCCTGCGCGGCTTCGATATGTCGCTGCCGCCGGGCAACCAGATCCACCCGCGCGATCTCGACCATGTGCTGAAGAAGGTCGCCGGCACCGAGCACGCACCGATGGTCAACGATGTCATGCTGCGCAGCCAATCCCAGGCGGCCTACGCACCGGAGAACATCGGCCATTTCGGTCTGGCCTTGCAGGCCTACGCGCATTTCACCAGCCCGATCCGCCGCTACGCCGATCTGCTGGTGCATCGCGCGCTGATCCGGGGACTGCGACTCGGCAGCGATGGGCTCGATCCGGACGAAGCCGCGCGCTTCGCCGACACCGGCGAACACGTTACCGGCACCGAGCGGCGCGCCGCCTTGGCCGAAAGGGACGCGGTCGATCGTTATTTGGCCGCTTTCATGGCCGATAAGGTGGGCGCGGTGTTCGCCGCGCGCATTTCGGGCGTGACGCGCTTTGGTCTTTTCGTCACAGTTGCCGGCAGCGGCGCGAACGGCATTGTGCCGACCTCCTCGCTGCCCGACGATTTTTGGATGCACGACGAAACAACAAGAACACTCTCCGGCCGCCGCACCCGCATGGTCTTTGGCCTGGCGCAGGAAGTGGAAGTCCGGCTGTCCGAGGCCAGTCCGATCACCGGCGGCCTCGTTTTCCATATTCTCCAGGGCATGCCGGACAGCGCGGATCGTGGCGGCGCACCCCGCCCGTCGTCGCGAACCGCCAGCTTCCGGCCCGGAAAGCCCGGCTCCGGAAAAGCGGGATCCGGCAAAGCGGGAGTTGGCAAAACGGGAGGGGGCAAAGGCCCCAAAGCGGGAAAGCGGTCGCGGCCCCGGTGATGTATTCGTGAGGCGCTGTTCCCTCCTGCTGCTGTTGCTGTTCGGTGTGCCGGCCCGCGCCGAGCAGGCGGTGACGGCACCGCCCGGGTGGGACCCGCAACTCGCGGCACAGGTCTACATCACCGCGCTGACCTTCATGGCACCGCGCACGCTGGAACCTGTTGCCCTGGCCCAGTTCACCCTCTGGGGCCTGCGTGGCCTCACGGCGCTCGATCCGGCCCTGTCGGTGGAGACACGGGATGGGCAACTGGTGCTGTCCGCCGGCGGGCGTGTGTTATCCACCGCCCCGGCTCCCGCTGCGGGAAACGACAGTCCGGCCGCCTGGGTGCATGCAACGATCGCGCTGACCAATGCCGCCTGGAACGCCTCGGCGGCTGTGCGCAAGGCAGGCACCACAGGCATTCTGCGTGGCTATTTCGACGAATTATTCAACCATCTGGACCCGTATTCACGCTACGTGCCGCCATTCGAGGCCGGTGACGACCGCGCGCGCCGCTCCGGCCTGGCGGGAGCCGGCATCACGTTGGCGCGCCGGGGCAACTCCGTCGTTGTTCAATCCATTATCGCCGATAGTCCTGCGGAGCTGGCCGGGCTGCATGTAGGCGACCGCATTCTGTCGGTGGACGACCAGCCGGTGCAGCGCGAGGACGCGGCCACCGTTGCCGGATGGATCGCCGGTCCGGAAGACACCATCGTGGAGGTCACCTATCGCGGCCGCGACGGCAGGCCACACAGCATCGAGATGCTTCGCGCGATGATCCCGCCTGAAACGGTTATTACCGAACGCAGCGGGGATATCCTGATCGTGCGCATCACCGGATTCAACCGGCGCACCGATGTCCGTCTGGCACATGAGCTGGAACGCAACTTCTCCGGCCCACGAAAGCCCACGGGCATGATCATCGACCTGCGCGGCAATCGTGGCGGTCTTTTGCGCGAAGCCGTCGCCGTGGCGGACGAATTGCTGCCCGCCGGAATGGTCGCGATTACCGCTGGGCGCGACCCGGAGGCTTCTCGGATCTGGCGTTCGGCCGATGGCCAGCTGGCGTTGGACATTCCAGTTGTGGTGGTGGTGGATGGCCGCTCCGCAAGTGCCGCAGAAATATTGGCCGCAGCCCTTGCGGACCGAGGCCGGGCGGTCCTGGTCGGCAGCGTCACCCTGGGCAAGGGACTGGTCCAGTCGATCGCTCCGCTGCCTGATGGCGGAGAACTATTCTTGACCTGGAGCCGTGTCCTGGCGCCGCGCGGCTGGCCGATCCAAGGCCTGGGCGTGTTGCCGCAGGTTTGCACGAGCCTTGGCCAGGACGCCCTGAACCGCCAGCTTGCCAGCCTTGCGGAAGGCACCCAACCGATGGCGCAGGCCATTGAACTTCACCGCGCCGCCCGTGCGCCGATACCGGCCGCCCAGGCGCTGGCCGTCCGCGAAGCCTGCCCCGCCGCCGAGGGCCGCGATACGGACCTGCAGACCGCGCGTTATCTGCTGAGCCATCCCGCCGCCTACGATGCCGCGCTGCTGCCCATCTCCGGCGGGAACTAGTATCCGGTCATCGGTTCCGGTCAGGCTGCCGCTGCCACCGCGTGTCCACGGGTCAACCGGAAAATCTTGTCCAGCCGTTCCACGCCCGTCAGCCGGTGCGCGATCAGAATCAGGCTACGGCCACGCGCGACGTCGTTCAGGGTCATCAGGAAGGCCTTCTCTGTCTCGGCATCCAGACCCGCGCAAGGCTCGTCCAGGATCAAGATCGGTGCCGTTGTCAGCAGAGCGCGAGCCAGGGCCAGGCGGCGCCCCTGCCCGCCGGAGAAACGGGCGCCGCTTTCGCCGACCCAGGTATCCAGCCCATCCGGCAGCGCGCGCACCATCTCCCCGATTTGCGCCGCGTCGAGTGCCGCCCAAAGCGCGGCATCGTCCGCATCCGGACGGGCCAGGAGCAGGTTGTTGCGGATGCTGTCATCAAACAAATGCGTCGCCTGGCTGAGCCAACCGATGCGCGCATGCACGTCCTCGGCCTTCAGGGTGGCGATATCGACCCCACCCAATAGAATTTTTCCAAGCTGTGGCTGCACGACCTTCA
>CAINEA010000254.1 GCA_903847525.1 uncultured Acetobacteraceae bacterium
CCGCCACGACGAGGGGCGGCTCCATCATCTCAGCGAAGCTTGAACCTCAGGACAGGAGCGGCCCGGAATGGGGTCAGATCACGAGCGCGCCGGATAGACGCGGATTCCGGCCGCCATCGACAGCACGCGCTGGTTGGCGACGGAGCTGGCATAATGCGTGCGGATGAAACGGGTTTGCGCCTCGGTCACGTCGCGTACCAGTTCATGCGCCGCGTCCCAGGCCTCCGCTTCGGTCTCGCGGCAGAGGATTTGCAGCCGCATGCCGAAGCCAATCGCTTCGGTCCTGCCATGGCGGGCCGCCATGGCTCGGATGGAAGCCATGTTCGTGGCGATGCGCTCGGGCGTGTCGCCCCAGAACAAATGGATATCGGCATGTTTGGCCGAGACCTCCCACGCCTCTGTCGAACCGCCGCCGAGGTAGAAGCGCGGATGCGGCTGCTGCAATGGTCGGGGAGAGATGCGCGCGCCCTTGAGGGTATGGAAGCGGCCGGCAAAGTCCACTGGGCCGCGGGTGGTCCACAGCGCCTTCAGGATGCAGACGTCTTCCTCCATCAGGGCGTAGCGGTCTTCCTTGGCCAAGGTAATTCCTTCGGCCGTGGCTTCGGCCTCACTCTGTCCGGCGATCAGGTTCACGCAGAGCCGGCCGCCCGAAAGCTGATCGAACGTGGCGCCCATCTTGGCCAGTTGCACCGGGCTGACATAGCCGGGGCGGGCGGCGACCAGCGCCTTGATGCGCTTGGTCTTGGCCACAGCCATGGCGCTGCTGATCCAGGCTTCCCAGCAGGTGCTGGCAACCGGCACGAGGAAATATTCAAAGCCCGCTTCCTCGGCGGCCAGCACCACCCGGTCGAACAGTTCCGCCGAAGGCTCGATGAACTTGTTGCGGTCGCCGTAGCAGGTTGTGTCGCCGGAGGTGGGCAGGAACCATCCGAATTCGAGCGGCGCTTGCATGGCGGCCTACCAGGGGATGATCTGGTTGCGGTAATCGACGAAGGCCTGCCCGCCGGTGCCCCGCCGCGCCTCGATCACGTCGGCGACGCCCCGCACGCTGGTCGCGATATCCAACGCTGCGTCAGGGCCGCCCATGGCTGTCCGCACCACACCGGGATGCAGGGCCAGGATGGTGACATCATCCGCCGCATGGCGCGCGCGGAAGCTGCGGATCAGGGAGTTCAGCGCCGCCTTGCTGGCGCGGTACAGTTCGGCGCGGCCATCGTCGTTGGTGCCGATGCTGCCCAGGATGGAGGACATGAACGCGATCGTGCCGCCGGCGGCAACGCGCGATGACAGCGCGTCCGCGATACGGATCGGGCTGATGGCATTGGTCAGGAAGATGTTCTGGATATCATCGTTCGCCACATCACCCAAAGCCAGACCCCGCCCGGCCATGATCCCCGCATTCAGCAGCAACAGGTCGAACGACTGCCCGTTCAGGCGGCCGGCGAGCGCTGCTGTCTGCGCAGTCGAAACGGTATCCAGTGTTTCGATCACCAGCCGGTCCGGCGCATTCTGGCGCAGGGCGTTCAGCCCGTCCGACGGCCCGCGCACCGTGGCCGTGACATGCCAGCCGCGGGTGAGATGTTCCTGTACCAGGCCCAGCCCCAGCCCGCGCGATCCGCCGATGATCAGTGCGTGCCTCATGCTTGTCGGTCCTTTGCGCGGGATGCCCTCACGCGGCCAGTTTCACCAAGGTCTCGATCTCGGCCATGCGTCGGTCAACGCGTTCCGGACGTTGGCTGCCGAGGTTCACGATCACCCGATCCACGCCCAGTTCGGCATATCCCTGCATCGCGTCGATCGGCATCGCTACCGGCGGGGTGATGATGATCTCGAAATCCTTGCCGCGCGTGCGTCCGGCTTTCGCGAACGCCGCGTCGAGGCGCTGGAGCATTCCCTTGGCCGCGGCGGGATCCAGATTGAAACCATACCAGCCGGCCCCGAAGCGCACCGCGCGGCGAAAGGCCGGTGGGGCGTAGCCGCCGACGATGATCGGCACGTGCGGCTTCTGGATCGGCTTGGGGTCCAGCCGGCAGGTTTCAAACTGGATCCATTTGCCGTTGAAATCCACCACCGGCTCGGTCCATAGCCGGCGCATCACTTCCAGGAATTCGTCGCAGCGCGCGCCACGGTCTTCCCAGGTATAGCCGCAGGCCTCGACCTCCTCCTTGTTCCAGCCGACGCCGATGCCGAAATCGATCCGCCCGTCGGTCAGCCAATCCAGCGTGCACATCTCCTTGGCCGTGTAGATCGGGTTGCGCTGCGGCACGAGCGCGACGCCGGTGCCAAGGCGCAGCTTTGTGGTTGCCGCGGCCAGGAAACCGAAGGTGGCGGTCACGTCCAGCATGCCACCGCCTTCCGGCACGGGAATGCGTCCGTCCTTCGAGCTGGGATAGCGGAAGGTGTTCTTGTCGAACAACACGACATGCTCCCCCATCCAGATTGAGTCGAGGCCCATCTCCTCGGCCTGGCGGCCGAAATCGCGGATCATCCGTGGCGTCGCCAGGGGTGACATGAACGTGGAGAAGACGCCGATTTTCATGTTTCGTTTCCGTGTTAGGGTTCGATGGCGCGGCGATTAAGCGGTGGCCGCCAGCACCATCCGGGATGCCTTCTCGCCGATCATGATCGACGGCGCGTTGGTGTTGCCCGAGGTAAGTGTCGGCATGATCGAGGCATCGGCGACGCGTAGACCCTCCATGCCGTGTACCCGAAGCTGATCGTCCACGACCGCCATCGGGTCCGAGC
>CAINEA010000255.1 GCA_903847525.1 uncultured Acetobacteraceae bacterium
AGGCGTTCGGGAAATCTTCCGGACGCAGGCCGAATGTATCGCGGTAGTAAGGATGGAGATGCACGCCAATGTAGTGAACGCCACAACCGATTTTGAACTCTTGGAGCCGCACGATAAACTCGTCCCGCGTCAAGCCACAGCGCTCTGCATCGATCATCAACGTGTATAGGTGCCGGGAGTGGACCGTATCCGCCTCATCGGGAGCGGGAATGCCCACCGGCAGATCCGCAAAGGCCGCGTTATACTGCGCCCAAATTTGATTCCGCCGCTGCAAAGTTCTATCCACGCGGGCAAGTTGATGGAGACCGATCGCGGCCTGAAGGTCCATCATGTTGTATTTGAAGCCCGGAACAACCACCTGGTAGTGTTTATAGCCTTTATCCGAGAAACGCTTCCAGGCATCCTGACTCATACCGTGTAAAGCATACGTCTTAACCTTCTCGGCGAACTCGGGATTGTTACAGGTCACCATCCCCCCTTCGCCGGTCACCACGTTCTTGGTGACGTAGAAGCTGAAGGTTGTAAAATCTCCGATGCTCCCCACCTTACGGCCCTTATAGACCGCTTCGATCGCGTGGGCCGCGTCTTCGATGACGATTAGATTGTGCCGGCGAGCGATATCCATGATCGCATCCATATCGCAGGGACGTCCGCACAAGTGGACCGGCACCAGCGCCTTAGTTCGCGGCGTGATGGCCGCCTCAATGCGCTGCGGATCGATTAGCTGGGTATCCCGATCACAGTCCACCAAGACCGGCTTTGCCCCGGTGTGAATGATGCTGTTCACCGTCGCGCAGAAGGTCATCGGTGTCGTGATGACCTCATCCCCGGGACCGATGCCGGACGCAATCATCGACAGGTGCAGACCCGCCGTGCAGGAGTTCACGGCCATTGCATGCTTGGCTCCCACATAGTTGCGAAAGAGTTCTTCAAACTTGGCTACTTTGGGACCGGTGCCGAGCCAACCGGAGCGCAGGGTAGCCACCACTTCGTCGATCTCCGGCTCCTCAATCAAGGGAGCGGCGAAGATGAGAAACTTTTCTCGGGTCGATACGTTCGTTTTAGGCATGTGACGTTGGCTTTTTTCTTGAGTCTAGTGGGTCTGGAGCGCCGGGGATGCTGGCGCGGTTATCGGTAGAGAACGAAACACCTTGGCCAAAGCCTGGGTGAGATTCTTTCGTTCAAATTGATTCACATAAGCGGTGTTGGATCTCGCAACGGCCGCACCGCTCTTCCAAGCAGTGTAAACATCATTCAGAATCTCGATCATGTGGGCAACATCGTCCGGGCGGCAAATCAGTGCCGTGCCACATTGTTCGAGAATATCCTTGGCGTCGCCGTCCGGCACCGCGGCTAAAATCGGCCGCGTCGAAGCCATGTATTCAAACGTCTTACCAGGCGCCGTGGTGGCGCGCTGGCCGGCCGGAAGGTTGTGCATCGGCAGGAATAGAAGGTCAGCAGTCCGGACCAATTCCAGGCTGGCCGAATGCGAAAGGTAGCCCGGGAACTTCACCACCTTGGCTAACACCGGGTGTGCAACCGCTTCCCGATCTTTCCCGGATGCGTTCCCCGCAAATACGAGTTCCAGATCGTCTTGGACCTCCGGGCGTGCTTCGCACCAACGGATCACCGCCTCCACCAGGAACACAGGGG
>CAINEA010000256.1 GCA_903847525.1 uncultured Acetobacteraceae bacterium
AAACGCGACGCCCGGATGATGAAACTGCGGCAAAAGATCTCCGGCGGTTTTCGCTCCGTGGCCGGAGCGGCAGACTTCGCAATCATCCGATCTGTTCTCTCAACGGCGAGAAAGCAGGGCTGGAACATGTTGCGCACGCTCGCCGCAAATCCCAACGATTTGGTCGCCGGGATGCGGGTGGGTTGATCCGGGCGGCGGAAGCTGGGCAGTTACCGAAAATCAATTCAATGGTCGTCAAGCAGGTAGGGTCACTTTTCCGGGTCGAGTCATAGTACGGACTTCCGCCATCCTTCAATTTTCGCAGTGGTTCCGCCAGGCCGCTCCCCCCGCGCCTTAACCGCAACGCATCAGATCGAAGACCGCAGCCGGAAATAACGTCGGCCCCTTGGCTTCCTGGCTGATCGCTGGAATTCTCTCCACGTGGCTAGGCATAAACGCCACCTCCATCGGACCACGGGCCGCCCTTACGCCAGACCCGCTCGGCCTGCGGCGATTCCGTTAGTGGCAGCAGGAAGCCGCGGAGATCGGCGACCACGACGGCCAAAGAGTCAGGGACAGCGGCCATGCGCTCTCTTCCGAGAAAGGCCCGCCACTGGGTCGACCACGCAGCCGCAAATTCATCCGTCAACCCCGTTGGGGAGGCGTCCGGCAAGGCTGTCTCGCGCCGCTGAAATGTTCGGCAGACCGCATCGGTCAGGGCTTGGTGATTGAAGTCGAACGTCTGGGACACCAGCCACAGGTCGTAAAAATCCTTAAGGCGACTGTTGGCCATGCCCAGCTTGGTCAACGCTTCGAACTTTTCGGCGACCACCGTTTCAACGGGATAGGCCCACAAATGAGGGGCTGGATTATCCAGCAACGTCGGATAGTCGACCTCCAACGGCGCCGGGGTGACGGCGTCGCCAAAACCCACATCGACCTGAATTGGAATTCGCGCACCGGCGATCGTCGCCGTGGTCCGCACGCGCACGCCGCCATATTCCACCTCCTCGCGGATGGGGGCGGCTTGCAACGCGTCGAGGTCAAAGACGACGCCGTCATCCTGCACAGGCTGTGCGCAGATGGCTCCGAAGACGTCCGAGATCCCTTTCACGTCGCTGTCCCCTCGGCCAAGCAGGTCGAGATCGCGCGTCGGCCGGAATGGATCGGCCACCCAGATCACGAAGAGCATCGCCCCTTTCAGAATGAAGCGCTCGCGATGCTCGGAAACACTCAGCCGGTAGAGCAGACGTTCCAGCGCATAGCGTGTCAGCAGGATTTGAAAGTCCGACTTCTCCACGCGCGCCCGATCCAGCAGCTGCGCCCGCACCGAAGCACCAATGTTACGGGGTTCACGCGGCATCGGACACCATCGCTTCGACATAAGGACGCATCACCGACCAGATCCTCGCCTTACGGGCATAGCTCCAGAGTTCGTCAGGCGTGAATCGCCGGCGGCGAAGGCCCTCCCGCAGCCCTTCCATCGCCACGTCGATGCCGACTTTAGCGCGATAACGGAAGCAGTCGACGATTGTCCTCGCCGGGTCTGTGATGGGGACCTCGACCCCCTCGATACGATGGCGCACGACGCCGTCCGTCAGAGAATCCCCGGTGAAGCGCACGAACCGGATGCGCGGATAGTCAATCTTTGGCCGCCACGCGGTTCGCTCGATCGCCATCCACATGGCGGCCGGCATCTGGAGCGTCAGTTCGTGGTATTGAAGCGCCGATGTCAGGCAGACGATGCCCTTGGGAACCAAGGCCGCGGCTTCGGCAAGCGTATGGGCGGCCTCGACCTGCGCATCTGGGAGCTGATAGAGCCCACGCGCCGGGCGCGCGACCGCGTCTTCCCGGACAAGACGCGCCAGCGTCTCCGGTCCGATACCTTCGGCCACAAAATCCTTAAGCCGGAGCATTCCCCGGGCTTTCAGGAGATCGAGAGCGCGGGTCCGTTGGGCGCTTGCTGACGGCATCGACGGGTGACAATTCCTCTGCACTCAAAAACTATAGCAGAGGTTTTATCACAAGCTGCCTGGGAGTGGAAAGTCTACCCCTGCGGACGAGCCGGTCGGCGTCTCGTCCGACTCCTTCTGCGCGGAGCCCCCCGCAACGCCCCGAGAGTGAGAGTGCAGGCGGGGCTTCCACTGAGATCTGACTCGGGAGGGTCAGATCTCAGTGGAAACCAACAGCGAGTGGAAGCGGCGTTCACCCACCCTGCTGGCCCATGCTCCGCGCCGCATCCACGACATCTTCAACCTTGCCGGCCTTCAGCATCTCGATCGGCTTGCGCCCGTTCAGCCGGTCATCCGGCTGGACGAGGAAATTCAGTACCGCCCAAGGGTTTTGGGTCTGCAATGCCGCGCGCACCGCCTTTAGGCCCTTCACGACGGTCCCATCGGCCTGAAACTGAACAGTCGGATAGTGCCGGCGATTGCTCGGACCTGGGATCGCCAGCAAGCTACCCTCACGGACCTGTTTGTCGACCCGTTGCCGCGAGACGCCCTGTAGAACCGTGCGCACTTGTTCCAGATCATAGGCGCCCCCGGCCGCGCGCAGATCCGCTTCGGCGATCTTCCGGCCGCGCAGCAGCGCCAGGGCTCGCGCGTCGGGTTTGAAGGCGTCCTTGTCGATCACGGGTCGCGAACCGGCCTTGCTCGGCTCAGGATGGGGCTGCTGGGCGCCGGTAGCTGGGGTGGAGGATTTGAGGACCCTCTGGGTGCTCGCCTTCTCCGGGATGGATTTGACGTTTTTCTCATCCGGCCCGGTCACCGAACCCCAGAACATGGCGCGAGAAAGTGCTTCCTTGTCCGCCTCGTCCGGTGCGAATACGGCCTCAGCTCCCGGTGGCAGATTCCCCCTGGCAAGTACCTTTGTCGGATCGCCGTTCACCTTGACAAGCACGTAACGCAGCGCGCGAGCCTTGCCTTTGCCGAGTGTTGTGCCTGCTGCGCGGGGTTTCGCCTGAGTGTCCATAAGACAAACATTGTCGCCTGAGATTAGAATGTCAACTATGACAACAAGGACGACTTTGGTCGAAGCTCCAGCGGGTCTCCGTTGCTGCCATGCGCGCCTGGCCACCGGGCACGCTCCGAACAACAGGACCAATCAAGACGGCGCACTTCGCTCGATCCGGATGTTCCGCGGGTGAAAGGTCACTTGCAGACCCGCTGGGAGGAGTGTTGCCCGCAGCACGTCGCGCCAGGGGCGTCCGCCTTGCCAATCGACCAGCAGCATCTCCGGATCAAGACCCTCGCCGAAGGCGATCTTGACCCCATGCGGGACGATTTGCCGTACCGCGAAGACGA
>CAINEA010000257.1 GCA_903847525.1 uncultured Acetobacteraceae bacterium
GACGACCCCGAGATCATGCGTGATGAACAAAAGCGCGGTGCCGTTGCGGCCACTCAGATCCAGCAACAGATCGATGATCTGCGCCTGGATCGTCACGTCCAACGCCGTCGTCGGTTCGTCCGCGATCAGCAGGCGGGGTTCGCATACCAGCGCGATGGCGATCATCGCGCGCTGGCGCATGCCGCCGGACAATTGATGCGGATAGCTGTCATGGACCCGGGCGGGGCTGGCGATGCCGACACTGGCCAGAGCCTCGATGGCCCGTTCCCTCGCCTCAATGCGGCTAACGGAGAAGTGGGTCCGGATGGTCTCGCCGATCTGGTGGCCGATCGTGAACACCGGATCGAGCGCACTCATCGGTTCCTGGAAGATCATGCTGATCCGGCGGCCGCGAACGCGCCGTAGCTTGTGGTTCGCCAATCCGATCAGGTTCTGCCCCTCGAACATGGCGCTGCCGACGACATGGCTGGTGGCTGGCGGCAGAAGGCCGAGTAACGCAAGGCCCGTCACGGTCTTGCCGCAGCCGCTTTCCCCGACGATGCCGACCCGCTCCCCGGGTTGAATGGAGAAGCCGATATCCCGCGTCGCCTGCACCCGATCGCCCTTGGAACCGAAATGGACGCCAAGCCCGCTAACGGCCAGCAATGGCGATCCGACGTCCCCGTGCGCAGCGGAACGCAATGCGTTCATGCTTCCAGCGACACGGTCTCGAATTTCGGCTTGCCCAGCAGGTTCGGCCGATAGGACTTCACCTTCGTGCTGTGGGCATCCATCTCGAACTGGAACAGCAGCGGCACGACCAGGGCATTCTCCACCACAAGGCGTTCCAGCCTGGCAAATGCCACCTTGCGCGCCGCCATATCGCTGCTTTCGCGCGTCGCGAGCAGCGCCTGGGCCAGTCCCGGCACCGGGTCGGCCCGGCCTGAATTGTAAAAGGAATCTTTCCCGAACATCAGTTGATACGTCAGGCTCGGATCCGGCCGTCCGGTCCAGGCGCTGAGATAGGCATCGTGCTGGCCCTGGGCGAAGAATTGCGCCGTTGTGTTGGGCAGGACGCCATTGGTGAAATGGGCGCGGATGCCGGCCTGCTTGAACTGCTCGATCAGCACTTCCTGGCGCTGCACCATGCGCTGATCGGAATTGCCGAGCAGGTCGATGTCGATGCCATTCGGATAGCCGGCCTCGGCCAGTAGCTTCCGCGCCTTGTCGGGATCGTGCGGATAGGCGTTCACCAGGGTGCGGTCGAACGCCCAATGCTTCTCCGGCAGTAGAAGCATGGCGGATTCCGCCAGATTATTCGCCGTGGCCTGATTGAAACCCGGCCGGTCGACCGCATAGTTGAGCGCCTGACGGACGCGCACATCCTCCAGCGGCTTGCGCCCGAAGTTCAGATAGATCTGGACACAATACAACGTCGGTCCAGTCACTGACACCAGGTTCTTGGCCCGATCCACCACCGGCTTCTGCTGGGGCGATAGGAAATACACGAAATCATTCTGCCCGGCGATGACCGAGCGCAAGCCGGTATTTACCTCCCCGATGATCGAGAATTCAATGCCGTCCAAATAGGGCAGTCCTGGCTTCCAGTAGCGCTCGTTGCGCTTGACCGTAACCTTCTCGTTGTCCGACCAGTCGCCGACCTGCCAGGGGCCGGACCCGACCGGGCGGCGGTCGTGGTCCTTGCCCAGCGCCTGAACGGCTGTGGGGGAAACCATCATGCCGGCACGATCCGAAAGGATCAAAGGCAATGCCGTGTCCGGTTGAGACAAAAGCAGGGTCACCTGCAGTGGTCCGGTCGCCGCGACAGAGGTCACGGTCGCCAGATCCGGCCGCGTGTTGGAGTGGGGGTCCGTGCGGTGGCGTTCAAGGTTGAACTTCACAGCCTCCGCGTCGCAGGGAGTCCCGTCGTGGAACACGACCCCGGGGCGCAATTCCAACGTCAGGGTTTTCGGGTCGGGATACGACCAGGAGACCGCCAAGCCGGGCTTGGGCTCCAGCGTGGCATAGTCCCACTCAACGAGCGTATCGAACAAGGCGTAGAGAAACACGTGGTCATTGCCTGAACTCCCCGTGGCCGGGTCCAGGGTCGAAGGATTATAAGGCGCCGATACGCGCAGAATACCGCCACGCCGTTGCGGCGTTTGGCCCGCGGCCGATCCCGGCAACAGGGCCACGGCCGCACCGACCAGCCCAAGGGCATCGCGCCGCGTAATATCTTTAGCCTGCATGATCCGGCATTTCCCCGTTGGCCGACGGGTATTCCCCCGTTCCAAACCCACGGTAGCCCTCGCTTCGGGCGCGTGACAATGGCCCCGTGCCGAGGCCGACCCACGGAAACGGCCCCACCGCAATTCCAGCGCGCGGGGCTATCGCGCGTATCCTTTCCGACGGCACAGTAGGGCTATGACGGAGCCATCCCATCGGGTCGATACCAAGGTCTGGATCATCGCCGCGGCCTGCGCTTGCGGACCGCTGATGTCCGGCCTCGATTCCACCATGGTCAACATCTCGCTCAATACCTTGGGCCGTGCGTTCGCCGTTCCACTGGGGACGATCCAGTGGGTGACCAGCGCCTATCTCCTGTCGCTTGCGCTGGCCTTGCCGCTGAGTGGCTGGCTGGTGGACCGGATCGGTGCCCGGCGGGTGTTTCTGGGCTGTTTCGTGGTGTTTATCCTCGGCTCGGCACTATCCGGCAGCGCCGTGTCGATCACCATGCTGATCGCAAGCCGGGTGCTGCAGGGCATCGCCGGCGGGCTGATGGCGCCGATGATGCAGATGATGATGGCTCGCCATGCCGGACGGCACATGGCACGGGTCATCGGTGTTGCTGCAATGCCGGTGATGGTCGGCCAGATGCTCGGGCCCAGCCTGGGTGGACTGATCTTGACCTACGCCAGCTGGCACTGGCTGTTCTTCGTCAATGTCCCGGTTGGACTGGCGGCGATCGCCTTCGCCTGGCGGGTCCTGCCCCGTGACGAGACAACGCTCGCTCGACGGCTCGACTTGTTGGGTTTCCTGCTGTTATCGCCCGGCCTGGCGCTGCTGCTGCAAAGCCTGGTTGCCCTGGCGCATGGCGACGAGGGTTTCCCCGTCGGGCTGCCGGTCAGCCTGCTGCTGCTGGGCGGATTCGTCCTGCATGCGATGCGCCGACCCTCCGCCGCATTGATCGATCTGCGATTGTTTACCGGACGCGTGTTCCGCGCTGCCTCGGCAACGCAGTTCCTGTCCAATGCCCTTAATTTCGGCGGCCAACTATTGATGCCGCTCTATTTCCTGAATGTCCGCGGCGCGTCGCCTGGCCTTACCGGCCTGCTGGTCGCGCCAACGGCGCTCGGGATGTTCTTCGCCCTACCGGTGATGGGGCGGCTGAGCGAGCGGTTCGGCGCCCGCGCCATCTCCGGCACCGGGGCATTGGTCACGTTGATCGGCACCCTGCCCTTCGCTTTCGCAGGGCCCGATACATCCCTGACGTTTCTCTGCGCCGCGCTGTTCGTGCGTGGGTTCGGCGTGGGCTCGATCACCATTCCATCCGCTGCCGCGGCCTATGCCTCCATTCCGCGCGAATCCCTTTCCACGGCAACCACCGCGATCAACATTTGCCAGCGCTTCGGTGGCCCGGTCGGCACCACGGTTCTGGCGCTGTTCCTGCAACACTCCCTGGCGCGAGGTCCGATGGAGGCGGCCTACGGCGTAACTTTCTGGCTGCTGGCTGCAATCGCTGCGGCCTGCATCCTCGCCGCAACGCAGCTGCCGGGCCGTCGTGGCGAACGGCGGGCCTGAGTGCGGCAATCCAACACGGCCATCGCTTGGGCGCCTTATGGCACCAAGACGGCCGCACCTTCAAAGCGCCCGGCCCGCAGGTCGGCCAGGGCCTGGTTCGCCTTCTGCAACGGGTAGCTGGTCGTCCGGGTGACGATGCCCATTTCCGGTGCCAGGCGCAGGAAATCCAGCCCGTCCTGGCGCGTAAGATTGGCAACCGAGACGATTTGCCGTTCTTCCCATAGCAGCCGATAGGGAAAACTCGGGATATCGCTCATGTGAATCCCTCCACAGACGACGCGCCCGCCCTTGTGCACGGCTTTCAATGCCAGCGGTACCAGGCCGCCTACCGGCGCGAAGACGATCGCGGCGTCCAGAGGTTCCGGGGGCATCTCGTCCGATCCGCCCGCCCAAGTACACCCCATGCTGCTTGCAAAGGACTGGCTGGCGGTGTCACCCGGCCGCGTGAAGGCGAACACCGACCGCCCCTGCCAGCGGGCCACCTGCGCGACGATATGGGCCGCTGCCCCGAACCCGTAGATGCCCAGTTTCCTGGCCTCACCCGCACTCGATAGGGAGCGCCAGCCGATCAAGCCGGCGCAAAGCAAAGGAGCAAGCGCCACATCACTGCCGAGTTCCCCAAGTGGAAATGCGAAGCGTGCATCGGCAACAACCGCCGTCGCGAAGCCGCCGTCGCGCGTGTAGCCGGTGAAGATTGGCGCGTCACATAGGTTCTCGTGGTCGCTGCGGCAATACGGACAAACACCGCAGGTATGACCGAGCCAGGGTATGCCCACCCGCTCGCCGATGTGCAGGTCATGCACGTCAGCCCCGACCGCGTCGATACGACCGACAATTTCGTGACCTGGAATAATCGGCAGCTTTGGGTCAGGCAGTTCGCCATCGACGACATGCAGGTCGGTGCGGCAAACGCCACAGGCAAGCACCCTGATCCGGATTTCCCCCCGTGCCGGGAGCCTGTCGGGAAGCTCCCGCCATTCCAACGGCTGCCCCAATTGACGCAAGACCATTGCATGCATGTTCAACTCCCGGGGTATCGGCCCTACAGTCCGATCGGGTATTGGGCCACTCTGTTTTCGATAAGCAACGCTCACCTCGGGATGGGCGGTTCCACGCACAAGACCTGTCGCGACATGCAGACGCTCCTGAGGAAATCGGCAAGCGGCAACGGCTTGGAAACCGGATCGAGCGACCGGAGCACCGTTCAATTTAGCATGACACCGGCGTGACGTGCGGCGCTTGACCCAGGTCAATGCCGGAATGGAGGGATTAGTGCACCGGGTCCGATCGGGATTGAAGCCGTGGCCTATATTCAGGTTTGCAAAACATTGAGGTGCATAAATGCCCGCGAGAGTTCGCCGCCACTCCCTCATCCGCCGCTCTACCCGAACTGGCAGATGCGGTGGCGCGCTTCGGCTTGTCGGTTGGTGTCTCGTGGCCGTACTGTGCCTCCTCGCGGCGGCCTGCGTGCAGCCACCACCTATCGCACCTACGCCGGTCAGCACGGCAGAGCCCAAAGACACGGTGGTTCCAGGTCCGCGCATCCCGTCGCTCTCCCCATCAGAGGCCATCGCCGAAGCGGAGCGGTTACGGTTGTCATTATCACGAGAAGTGCCACAGAGCCGGTCGGTCGCCGATCCGGCCGATGCTGCCTGGATCCAGCGCGCCAAAGCTGCGACGGAGACCGGTTCCCTTGCAATCGACCATCCCCAACTGATCGTCGTGGTCGATCGCAACCCCCGCGTACAGCAAATGCGCATCGTGCTGGCCCAACCGAAAGGCGCAGTCTGGCTGGTGATCGGGGGCAGCAAGGTCTCTACCGGCCAGGCCGGGCGACACGACTATTACATCACCCCGACCGGCGTCTTTCTTCATACCGAGGGGATCTTGGACTATCGGGCCCTCGGTACTTTCAACGAGAACCACATCCGCGGCCTCGGTCTGAAGGGCATGCGCGTATGGGATTTCGGTTGGCAGCCCGCCGAAAAGGGTTGGCGTGCGGACCGTGAAACCGGCGACATTCGATTGCTGATGCATGCGACGGATCCGGACTATCTGGAACAGCGCCTCGGCCGTCCGGCATCGCAAGGCTGTGTTCGAATTCCCGCCGCGATGAACCGCTTCCTGGACCGGCACAGTGTGCTCGATGCCGACTACCTCCGCGCCGCATCGTTCGATCCACGCTTCAACGCGATCCTGCCCGCCGAACGGGAGCCCAACAGGCTCGCGGGCAGCGCGATGGTCATTGTGGATTCAGCCCAGCAGGACTGACTGGCGGATCCTACGGCGTGCAATCAGGATAGGCACCAACCGCTCAGGCAGAACGGCCGAGCTCCGCCAGAAGCTGCTGCTTGAGCTTGTATTTTTCGATCTTGCTGCTGGGCGTGAGCGGGAGTTCGTCCGTGAAGCGGACATGCTTCGGCTGCATGTATTTGGGCATCACGTCCGCGGCAAAATCACGCAATTCTGCTTCCGTCATCGCATGGCCGTCGATCAGCTGGATAAAGACCGCGACATCCTCCTCGTCCCCGACAGTCGCGGGAATAGGAATGGCGGCCGTGGCGCGGATCTTTGGATGCGCGTTCAGCAAATCCTCTACCTGATAGGATGAAACATTCTCCCCCCTCACCCGGAAAAACCCGCCCATGCGATCGACGAAATACCAGTTCGAGTCGATCCCCTTGTACACGGCATCGCCGGTGTGGAACCAGCAATTGCGAAAGGTTCTTTGCGTCACGTCAGGCTTATTGAAATAGGCCTCCAGGATCAGCGATGGGAAGCGCGGCCGAAAGGCCAGCTGGCCGACGCCCCCGGGTGGGACCTCGTTATCGTCGGGGTCCAGCACGCTGGGTTCGAGCAAGGGTGATGGCAGGCCCATATAGCCCTTGGCCACAGGCTCGGCGCCCGACACCACCGGCATGCCCAGCCGCAGCGCGGCATCGCGCACCGCGGCCTTGCCGGGGCCGCGCCAGAGCTCGGCCGGCGTGCCCATCTGCTCGCCGAGTTCGTCGATCAGCGCGGCGAACCCCAATCCGGCCTCGGTCTGGCCATAGCCGCATGTCATGAAGTCTATGCCGAAGCGTTGAGCCACTTCATGATGCGCCAAAGGCAGCGGTTGCATATGCACCTTGTTCAGCGTGTTGGCGCGATCGCTGGCCCGCGGCTCGGCGCTCATCAGCCAGGGCGTCATGACATCCACCAGCACAGCGGTCGTTGCTCGGGTGGCGACGATCCGGTCCCAGAACCGCGTCGGGCTGAACCGGTCCCATAACGAGACGGTATTGCCGTTCCAGCAGGCGCGCGCGATCAGAAAGAAAGCGCCGCCAACGTGATACAATGGCAGGTCGCAATAGATCACATCGTCCGGACCGTTCAGCGCCCGCATGAGATACGTGTACTGATTGATCCAGCGAAAGCCTTGCAGCACGCCCTTCGCCGGCCCGGTTGTGCCGGACGTGTAGATGATATTGGCGAGGTCGGCATAGCCGCGGGGCACGCGCGGGGCGGTTCCCGGTGTGCGCAACAGGTCCGCCAGTTCGATCGTGCGCGCCACCGGCAGCCTGATTTCGGCGGCGGGATCGAAATCATGCGCGCCGGGGCGCGGCCGGTGCAGCACGAAGGACGGAACCGTTATCTCCCCCAGAACACCGGCCACCGAGGCGGCGCAGGCAGGATCGACCACCAGCACCCGCGGCGCCGTATCGTTCAACTGGTAGCTCAGCAGCCGGCCGGTGTAATTGAAATTTACCGGTGCATAAACGGCACCGGCCCGCCAGGCGGCGAACATGGCCAGTGTCGCAATCAGCGAATTACGCGTCATCACGCTGACGCGGTCCCCCGGCTGCAGGCCGAGTGCGACGAACCCGGCAGCAAGCGCATCGACATCCCTGCCGAAAGCCGCGAACGACAGCCGAACATCGTCCTCGCCATAATGCAGGAAGATCTTGTCGGGATGCGTCTCGATGCAGGCATCGAAGCGGTCGAGCACCAGATCGCCCTGAGCAACCATTTCCCTGAACACCGAAGCCGGGTCCATCGGACGCACCGCAGGATGGTTCATGAACGAGGCACCTTTCTATGGTCGCCGCCTGTCAGTACAGCACATTAGCCTTTAACGAGCGGGCAGCCACCTTCCGCCAAAGGCCGGAAGGCCTGGTCCGCCGGGGTGGTATAGGCGAGCCGGTAGACGTCGCCCAAGCCACGCACCTCCTCCGGTTTTTTCACCTCGAACAGGTAGGCGGGATGGATCTTGCGACCATCCGCACGGATCATGCCTGGACCGAAGCAATCATCGTCGGTCGGCAGCTTCTTCATCATGGCGACGGTATCCCGGCCGGATGCCTTGGCCTGTTCGACCCCCAGTTCCTTGACCGCCTTCAGGTAATGCAATGGCCCGGCATAATCGCCGGCATCGAGCGAGTTCGGAATGACCGTCGCAGGCAAATGCGGTTTCATCCGGGCTGCCCAGGCGCGCGTACGGTCGTTCAGGTCCCAGTAGAAATTCTCGGTGATCATCATGCCCTGCGCGACCGATGCACCAACGCTGAGCACGTCGGTGATGAAGCCGGTCATTGCAGCAATTCGCGCCGTCTTGGTTAGGCCGAACTCATGCGACTGCTTGACGAAGTTCACGAGATCCGTGCCCCCGGCGGCAAAGGCCACAACATTGGCGCCGCTGCTCTGCGCCCGCACGACATAGGCCGAGAAATCGGTCGTCTCGGGGAATGGATAGAACGACGAGCCCTTCACCGTACCGCCCGACTGCTCGATGAACTTAGTCGCATCGGCCACCAGAGACTTGCCATAGGCATAGTCCGGTGCCACGAAATACCAGGCGTTGCCACCGGTTTTCACCAATGCCGTGGTCGTCGAATGCGCCAGGTTCCAACTGTCATAGGTCCAGTGCACAAGGTTGGGCGTGCAGGCGGGTCCGGTCAGGGTCGATGCGCCGCCCACGGTCACGATACAGGCCTTATTCTTCTCCGCCGCGATATTGTTGGCCGCGAGTGCCACCGCGGAGTTGGTAAGGTCGGTCACCATATCCACGCCGTCCTGATCGAACCAGCCGCGTAGAATGCCGACGCCGATATCCGGCTTGTTCTGGTGATCGCCCGCAATGACCTCCACCTGGATCGATGGGTTGGCCGCCATGAACTCCGCGGCGGCCTGCCGGGTAGCCGCGACCCCATCCGGCCCGCTCAGGCTGCGATAGGGGCCGGAAAGATCGGTCAACACCCCGATCTTGATCACCGGAGACTGGGCTGCCCGCGCGCGCCGGAATGTCGCACCTGCCGTGGTTGCCGCCGCCGCGCCGAGCACGGTCCGTCGCATCATCTTCATGGTGTTTTCCCCGTTGTTTTTATTGCCAAGCCTCTGATCGGGCCTCAGCTTTTCGGCGCCTTGCTGCCCCGCACCTCGGTGCCGGCCCAGCGTTCCATCAGCTTGATCAATGCCGAGTAATCCTCGCCACCCATGCCCTGGCCAAGCGCGACGCGCCAGACCTGCCGGGCGGTTTCGCTGGTCCACATGGGCACCCCCAGCGCCTCGGCCTCAGCGAGACCGAGGGCGAGGTCCTTGTAAGGCACGGCAAGGCGGGCGCCGAAATCGAAACTGCGCGTCAGCACCGCCTTGGGCACGATGGTTTCAGAGGCCACGCTTCGTCCGGTCGATTTGTTGATGACCTCTACCATGAGGTCTGGATCCAGGCCGCCCTTCGCACCCAGGACCAGCGCCTCGAAGGTTATGGTCTGGTTGGCGATGGCCATGATGTTGTTGACCAGTTTCATCATCTGTCCCAGCCCCGGCGTTTCGCCGATTTCGAACGGGGAGTTGCCGATGCGCGCAAGCAACGGGCGCAATTCGTCCAGTGCGGCACGCGGGCCGGCCGCCATCGTGGCGAGCGTGCCGGCACGCGCACCCGCGGGGCCACCGCTGACCGGGCAATCGACCACCGTCACGCCGCGCGCACCCAACCGCTCCGCGATGCCGATCACGGTCTGCCGGCCTATGGTGGACATCTCGACGTACAGGCGCAGCGCGCCCGGCGACGCAACCAACTCATCGGCGACCCGGTCGCTGATTTTGGGATCGGGCAGGCAGGCGAATACGATGGGGGCAATCGCAGCAACCGAACTCGCCGATGAATGCACGATGGCTCCAAGATCACGGAACCGTGCCAGCGCGTCGGCGGATGGATCGAAGACGTGCAGGCGCGTATCGCCACCCACCAGGCGCTCGGCAATGGCTCCACCCATTTGGCCAAGGCCAAGAAATCCCAAATCCATTTTGTTCGTCTCCCCCCGCGGGCTCTGCTGGCGGCCCGGTATTCCATCGCCAACATCCTGCGAGCGCGAGAGGGAGGGCGCAAGCCGCGGCCACTTCGCCGGCCGAACCGGAACGGTGTGCTGGCAGCAGTCAGGCCGCGGACGCCACCACGGGCAGAAGCGGCCTGTGCGGCCGGACTGTCAGTGCAATCAGCACGCCCGCAACGCCGATCATGGACGACGCGACGTAAAGCCAACCGTACCCGCCATACCGGTCGAACAGCCAGCCACCCACCGGCGGGCCAAGCGCCATGCCCAATGTCGAGATCATCGCCACCACGCCGAAGACGCTGCCCATGATCTTCGCCGGGAAATACTCCCGCACCAGGATCGCATATAGCGGCATTGCCCCGCCGTAGGAGAAGCCGAACAGCACCGACACGGCGTAGAGCGTGTCCAGATCGCGCGCCAGCAGATAGAGCGCGATCGCCGCGGCCTGCAGGGTGAGGCACGCCACCAGAACCCGCTTCGCCCCCGCGCGATCGGCCAACAGACCGCAGATGATACGGCCCGACAGTGCCGCCAGGCCGGCCGCTCCGAGCACCGTCGCCGCGGTCAATGGCGCCACCCCACAGTCGGCAGCATAGGAGACCATGTGGAAAATCGGTCCGGAATGGGCGGCACAGCAGGCGAAATTGGCCAGCGCCAGGCTCCAGAACACCGGCGTTTTCAGCGCCTGGCGCAGGGTCATGCTGCCACCCACCACACCGGAACCACGCATGGCGGCGGCGGGCACGGCCTCCGCCGGTGCGGGGCGCAGAAGCAGCGCGGCGGGCACGATCACGGCCCAGGCGATCAGGCCAAGCGTCAACATGGCGAAACGCCAGTCGTATGTGACGATCAGCCAGCGGGCGAGCGGCGCGACCAGCGTCGTTCCGAGCGCCAGGCCGGCCGAGACCAGGGAAACGGCCAGACTACGATTGCGCACGAACCAGCTCGCGGTGGCTGCGGTCAGCGGGACATAGATCGCCCCGACGGCAAGCCCGACAGCGGTGCCGTAGATCGCCAGGAAGGCCGGGAGGGTCTGTGCCTGGCTCGCCATCACGAGGCCAAATCCCTGCAACAGTCCGCCCAACAGGACGACGATCCGCGCGCCGAACCGGTCGAACAGCCAGCCCCACAGGAACCCGCCGACGCCCATCCAAAGAAACGCCAGGGTCGATGCCGAGGAAACGCCCGCGCGGGACCAACCAAGGGAGGTGGTCATGGGCTGCAGGAAGACGCCCAACGACATGATGGCGCCCATGCCGATGCAGCTTACGACGATGCCGACGGCGACGATCACCCATCCGTAATGCAGCTTCATCTTGGACCTTCCGGTTTCCCCGGATCCGACGCTAACGCATTTTCCGATTTAACTCGATGCTTGATTGCGGGTTCCGGAAAGCGACACTGTCTTGATCGCCGACCGGATTCAAGTCCTGAAAGTGACCATACGTTCACATAGGCTTGCGGATTTGTGCGGAAGCGCCTTACCGTTCTGGTAGATCCTGCCCTTTCAACATGTCAATCGGCCACGCATCCGATTGCAGCGACGGAGGATGCCAATGAAGCTTTCAAAGGAGCAACTCGCTGGGTACGAGGATCGGGGCTTCCTGGTCATCCCTGACGCCATCTCGCCGGATGAAGTGGCGGTTCTTCGTAATCATCTGAACGAAGCGGCCAAACTCGACGTGGCTGGGATCAATCGTGAAAACAACGGGGACGTGCGCAGCGTCTACAGGGTGCACGACCCGGACAGCCCGACCTTTTTGCGGCCGTTCGAAAAATTGGTCGCCATGCCCAGGCTGCTCCAGCCCGCCAGGGATTTGCTTGGCGACGACGAGCTTTATATCTTCCAAACCAAATGCAATATGAAACCGGCCTTCAGCGGCGGGATTTTTCAGTGGCACCAGGATTTCGGGCATTGGCAGCATGACGGCATCCCCAGGCTGGAGATGATAACAAACCTGCTGATGCTGGAAGCGGCAACAGAACTCAGTGGCTGCTTGTATTTCATTCCCGGAAGTCATCGCCGGGGCGTGCTGGAACCAAAGCTCGAGGAACTCACGTCAAGCATGAAAATCTGGTCGCTGACGAAAGAGGACCTGACAGCCGCCATGGCGGAATACGGCGACCCCGTGGCGATCACGGGGAGCGCGGGCACGACGGTACTGTTTCACCCGAACCTGCTGCACGCATCCGGACACAACCTGTCCCGATCCA
>CAINEA010000258.1 GCA_903847525.1 uncultured Acetobacteraceae bacterium
GCCACCAGCCCGCCCGGCGCCATGATGGCATCGCCCTTCGGATGTACCGCCACGGCCGCCGCGAACAGTGCCTCGGGGTTGAAGCCATAGCGCCACAGCACCGCCAGCGCCATGAAGGTCGCACCCGCCAGCAGCATGCAGGCCTTGATGATCTGCACCCAGGTGGTCGCCTTCATGCCGCCGAATGCGACATAGACGATCATCAGCGCGCCGACGATGACCACGGCGTACAGATAATCCAGCCCGAACAGAAGCTGGATCAGCTTGCCCGCGCCGACCATCTGCGCAATCAGATAAAACGCCACCACCACAAGCGTGCCGGTGGCAGACAGGATACGGACCTGGGTCTGGTCGAGCCGGAAGCTGGCGACGTCGGCGAAGGTGAATTTGCCGAGATTGCGCAGCCGTTCCGCAATCAGGAACAGCACGATCGGCCAGCCCACCAGGAAGCCGATGCTGTAGATCAGCCCGTCGAACCCGCTGGCGAAGACCAGTCCGGATATACCCAGGAAACTCGCCGCTGACATGTAGTCGCCTGCGATTGCCATGCCGTTCTGCAGGCCGGTGATACCGCCGCCTGCGGCGTAGAAATCCGCAGCAGACTTGGTTCCCGCCGCCGCCCGGTAGGTGATGAACAGCGTGCCCAAAACGAACAGGAAGAACATCACGATGGCCGCGACATTCAACCCCTGCTTCTGTACGCTACCGTCGATGGCGCCAGCCGCCAGGGCCCGGGTCAACACCCCGCCGACGGCCAGCAAGGCGATGGCCAAAGGCAGCGCGGAGCGCCGCATCTTCTCGCTGCTCATGGGAATTCCTTTCGCAGGTCGCTGATCAAATCGTCGAACTTGGTGTTCGCGCGCCAGACATAGATGCCGGTCAGCAGGAACGCCGAAATGATCACCAGAAGCCCGATCACGATGCCGAGCGAGGTGACGCCGGCGCCGATCTTCATCGCCATGGTGTTACGCGCGAATGCCACGGCGAAGATGAAACCCAGGTAGATTACCAGCATCACGGCGGCGAGTGTCCATGCGAAGCCGGACCGGGCCCGAACCAGCTCTTGAAACTTTGGGCTTCGGAGGATCCGCTCTTGATCAACGGTCATTGGCAAAACTCCCTGGTGTTATTGCGTCGTGGGAAGTTCGGTAAGGGCAGACGTGAACCACGGTCCTTGATCTAAATCAGGTCTCGCCATCCAGGGCCCCGAAAGATGGCGATGCCTTCTGAAATTGGGGCGTGGAACAAGATGGACACCAGGCCGTCCAAATGTTGGGCGCGGCTTGCCGGGGAAGGCTGGTCAAAGCCGCGGAATGCTCGCCCGTTCGACAAAATAGGCTCTGAAGAGGCAGAACAGGTGCGCCTTCCTGCCGAAGCGTCCATTTGGCGCGTGCCAAATCGGCCGGAATGGGGTTCTAATGTGGTGGAAGACCGGGAACAACGCGCCGGCGTGGTTAGACCCTCCATCGCACTGGATACAGGAAAGGCTTGGATATGAAGTTGATGTTTGCCGCGCTGCTCGGCTCTCTGACGCTGGCTGTTTTGCCGATGGCCGCGTCAGCCCAGGACGGACCGACGATGAAGCGGATCGCGGAGACCAAGACCTTCACCATCGGGCACCGCGATGCCTCCGTGCCGCTGTCGTATATCGGGCCGGACGGCAAGGCGCAGGGCTATTCGATCGACATCTGCCTGAAGATCGCCGAGGCGGCGAAGGAGGAGTTGAAGCTCGACAAGATGGAGGTCAAGTTCGTTCCGTTGACGCCGCAGACGCGCATTCCGCTGCTGACGGCGGGGACGGTGGACATCATCTGCGAAAGCTCCACGCACACGATCGGCCGTTCACGGCAGATCGCGTTCCTGTCCACCACGTTCCTGACCGGATCGAAGCTGCTGGTGCGCAAGGACAGCGGCATCAAGAGCCTGGACGACATGAACGGCAAGGCGCTGGTGGCGGCGCTGGGCACCACCAACGAGAAGGCGGCGCAGGTGGAGATCGACAGGAAGGGGATCAAGCTGAAGGGCGGTGAGATCATCAAGGTGAAGGACCATTCGCAGGCGATGCTGAACCTGGACCAGGGCAGGGCGGATGCGTATGTGTCCGATGACGTGGTGCTGTTCGGGCTGGCGAGTGCGGCGAAGAACCCGGCGGAGTGGGAAGTGGTGGGGCCGTATTTCTCCTACGACCCGTACGGCATGATGATCGCGCGCAACAATGATGATTTCCGCCTGGTGGGCGACGCGACGATCGCGCGGCTGGTATCGAGCGGTGAGATGCAGAAGATTTACGATAAATGGTTCATGCCGGGGCCGACCAACATCAACTATCCGATGTCGGACCGGCTGAAGACCAATATGGGGCTTGTCGCGCTGCCTGAATAAGGCCTTCGCGTGGGAAGCTATAACTGGAACTGGCCGATCCTGCTGAAATCACCGTATTTCGGCTGGATCGTTTCCGGGTTCGAATATACCTGCCTGATCGCCGTGCTTGCCTGGCTGATCGCGTTTCCGCTGGGCTCCGCGATCGGGATCGCGCGCTCGGTGGATAACCGGTTCGCGCGGGCGGTGGGAACGTTTTACGTGGATATCTTTCGGAACATCCCGCTGCTGGTGCAGATGTTCCTTTGGTATTTCGTGGTCCCGGAACTGCTGCCGCACGATCTGGGGCGGTGGGTGAAGCGGGACATGCCGTATCCGCAGCTGACGACGGCGATCTTTTGCCTTGGGTTGTACACGGCATCGCGCGTGGCCGAGCAGGTGCGTTCCGGGCTCGGCGCGATCGGGGAGGGACAGCGTTATGCCGGGATGGCGATGGGCCTGACAGGGTTTCAGGTCTACCGCTATGTGCTGCTACCGGTGGCGTACCGGATCATCATTCCGCCGCTGACCAGCGAGTTCTTGGGAGTGTTCAAGAATTCTTCCCTCGCGCTGACGATCGGCGTGCTGGAATTGACGTCGCAGGCGCGGCAGATCGAGGAATACACCTTCGCCTCGTTCGAGGCGTTTACTGTGGCGACCGTTTTGTACTGCGCCGTGACCTTGCTGGTGATCCTGCTGATGCGGGTGATCGAGGGGCGGACGCGGATACCGGGCACGATCACGGTGGGCGGCTAATGCTTGGCAATTTCGACTATTCCGTGATCCTGCGCAGCTTGCCGTTCATCTGGGGCGGCATGGTGCTGACGCTGCAACTGACGGCGCTGGCGGTGACCGGGGGATTGCTGCTGGGCGTGGTGATCGCGCTGCTGCGGTTGTCGCCCTTGAAGCCGGTTTCCTGGCTGGCAGCGTTCTATGTGAACTTCCTGCGCTCGATGCCGCTGATCCTGGTGATCTTCTGGTTCTACACGCTGGTGCCGAAGCTGATAGGGTCATCGATCAGCGGGTTCAATTCCGTGCTGCTCGCATTTGTGATGTTCGAAGCGGCGTACTACTCGGAGATCATTCGCGCGGGAATTTCCAGTGTCCGGCGTGGCCAGATTTCGGCGGCAATGGCGCTTGGGCTGACCAAGTTGCAGTCGATGCGCTACGTGGTTCTGCCGCAGGCCATCCGCAACATGATCCCGGTACTGCTGACGCAGTCGATCATCATGCTGCAGGATACGTCCCTGGTGTATGTGGTGGGGCTGCGGGACTTCCTGACGACCGCGGACGTGGTAGCGAGCCGGGATAACCGGCCGATCGAGCTGTACGGGATGGTGGCGATCGTTTTCCTTGTCGTGTGTTTCAGCATGTCCCGGCTGGTGGGCCTGCTGCGCCGGAGATATGCGCTTTGATCGAGTTGAAGAACGTCGGCAAATGGTATGGCGATTTCCATGTGCTGGACGACTGCACAATGTCCATCGCCAAGGGCGAGGTGGTGGTGATCTGCGGGCCTTCCGGGTCGGGCAAGAGCACGCTGATCAAGTGCGTCAACGGGCTGGAGCCGTTCCAGGAAGGCACGATCATCGTGGACGGCATCGCGGTGGGGGCGAAGCAGACGAACCTGCCGAAACTGCGCTCCCGGATAGGCATGGTGTTCCAGAATTTCGAGCTGTTTCCGCACATGAACGCGGCCGAGAACATCGTGCTGGCGCAGCAGAAGGTGCTGGGGCGGGACCGGGCGGCGGCGGAGCGCAAGGCCCACGAACTGCTGGCGCGGATGGGCCTGGCGGATCACGGGCAGAAATACCCGGCACAGC
>CAINEA010000259.1 GCA_903847525.1 uncultured Acetobacteraceae bacterium
AGCCGGAATGACTCCATAAATACCGGCTTGAAGTGCCGTAGTGCCTTCATCCCCGCCCCGAACTGAGCATGGAGCGCATGCCAACTGACCGGCGTGGCTCGATCGAGCGAATGCAAGCGGTAGGCAAGCCAGATGTAGATGTCGATGGCCAGGGATCGGGTCCCAATGGCCTTGATCGCCTCTTCACGCACGGGGACCGGGTGTTCCCGCAAGGATCTCCAGAATCCCTCATCGAGCCGCACGCGATCCTGCCAAAGGGTCGGTTGGTCGTTGTCTGCGATCCCGGCGAGCGAGATTGCATCCTGAACGAAGGCTCCGTTTTGCCGCAGCTCGGCGCCAGCCCGCTCCGTGAAGAAAGTAAGCCTGCTGGACGAAATCCGCCGGGCTTGCTCCGTCACCAGCTGGTATGTGCGGCCGCCTGTTGTAAGGCCCATCCTATCCATCCAGGACTTCATTGAGCGGCCTAGCTCGACTTCTGGACTGTTGGTTCGGATTGCTTCTGTCTGCAGGTACAGCAGGATCAGACGGGCTATGCCCCCGTAGGGCACACCGATGAATTGTCCATGCCGATCTCTGCCAGCCTCCACCAAGAGCGTGGTACGGGGGCTCTCACGTTTCCAGAATGATTCCTCAATGCGCTTATGTGGCAGCGAGGTCATCGCGAACCCTGCATGGGTGATGCCGAGCCGGCTTTCCTCTTCGCCAAGGATTGCGGCCGCGGCGTCGATCACCATCCGGTCGGCTTTGCTGTCGGCTCCCGCGCGAGCCGCTTCCACACCATGTCGGAGAATCAGTTGATGAACATTGCCCATGCGCCATAAGGCGGCAGGAATCCGCTCCAGCGCAATTGGGACTCTACCGTCAGGGTCTAATTGAAGGGTTATTAGACTCAGCTATTAGTATGTGACGGTAGAGTCCCTGGGATAACCTGGAGTCGCGCCGGTAAAGTCCCAAAAAGTGACGGTAGAGTCCCTGGGATAAGTGTGGGGCTTGTGGATAACCCGAAAGCCCGAAGGGTGACGGTAGAGTCCCAACTCAGCGACGCGACTCGGGTGCCCATCTGCCGGGATCTGTGTGTCCTTTGGCTGGACAATGAGTCCGACTATGGAGTTACGCTGGCGCGAGTTCTCTGGCCTCGTGCTTTGCACGTCGGCGGGGGGCGGGCTTGGCTTGCACTGTCACCGACAGCTGCGCCTCTTGCCCAAGCAAAGATACCACACGCAGAAGGTTGTCGGCATGCGGGTTGCCATTCGGGCCAAGCATCCGCATCACAGACTTGGTAGGCATTTCCATGCGCGTGCTGAGATGTTCGAAGCCAATCGTGGCATTCGTGAAGTCGCGCAGTAGGATTTTCGCAGTTGCAAGATCTCCGTCGAGGAGGGCTCGTACGGCCTCCGCATAGAGGCCAGCACGAAACTCAGGATCACGGTCGACGCGTGCCTTTACCGTCTCACGAAAACTTCTGGTCAAAGGCATTTTAACTTCTCCTATTCACCTAAGCGCTTGCGGTGCTTGTAATCTGCCCACCTACCCTGAGCGTCCGCAATCGCAGCGTCCTGCCTGGCCTTGGAACTTCCGCCCAGTAGAATCACCAGCTCGGCGCCGTCGTAGCCAAGATAGATCCGGTATCCCGGCCCGAAGTCGATCCGAACCTCATGGATTCCTGCCCCAACGCTTTTGAGCGCTGATGTGTTGCCTGCCTCCAATCGAGCCAGCGCGGTGCGGACTTTCACAGCAGCCGGCGCATTAAGCCGATCGAACCACTGTTTGAAGGCACTCCGACCTTGTCCATCCATATATTCTTTAAGGGTCAGCATAGCAAGCCATGGTGACACATATGGCACCAAATGCGCATCACTTCCCGTCCTCAAGCGCCTCGCTCAGGGTGTATTGGATCCACGCCGATCGGCTGACCCCGCGCCGTTTAGCCGCTGCATCGACCTTAGCCAGCAACGCCGCGTCGAACCGGACCATGGTGGCCACCCTGCCCTTCGCCGGGGGGGCTGGAGGCACAGCGGATGGCATAGCCCCCGCTCCGGCTATGAACCTCTCGGCCTCGGCGTCGGTCAAAGGCTTGCTAGTTGGTTTCTTAGCGATAGCCATTGTATGTCATCCCGATATCGTTTAACTATCTAAACGCTAGCTGAGCCAGGACAGTCAATTCTTCAATTGCCTTCGGATCTTTGACCGGCATCTCGACGATGCCGCGCCCCTGGGATGCCGCGTTCGGATATGCCTTGCGGCGCACCAGCACCAAGCTGGCTGTCTCAATCCCGTCCACCTCGGCCATAGCCTCCTGCGCCTCGGCATTGTCCCGCCCCTGGGCATCGGCAGCATTCAGGAACGCGATCGCGCGGAGGTCTGGATTGATCTCCCGCGCCTCTTTGACGAGAGCCGTCACCTGGTCGAGTGCCCATACATCGAACGTCCGGGGCTGGACCGGCACCAGCAGCACGTCAGAGACGGTCAAAGCGGCGCGTAGGCTGCCTGTATCCCGGCCCCCTACGTCGATCACGATGTCATCGTATTTGGTGGCCAGTTGGCGAACCTGGGTCCGGACGGCAGCGCCAAGCAGGCTGACCGCCGTGTAGCCGCATTGGCCGAGCTGATCGGCCCGGAGCTGGGAAAAGAGGCTCGCCGATCCCTGGTCGTCACCGTCGACCAGCAGCACGTCCTTGCCAGCCAACGCGCGCAGGATGGCGAGGTTTATCGCCACGGTGGTCTTACCGACGCCGCCCTTGGTATTGCCGATAGTCAGAATCACGCCATCGCTCCGATGCAGTTTGATTGATAGATGATATACAAATGCCATCGTTATGCAAACTTTGTCGTGCGGCGATTGGGTGGATTAACTGAATTAGGGGCATCATTGGATACTCCCCGGCCGACGCCGCAGAGTGTTCTTGATGCGTTTTCTAAAGGACGGCACCACGAGCGATCTCGCCGCGCCGGAAAACGCGCTCTATTGCGCGTCAGGACGTTCATCATTGCGCGCCGCCACAGTCAACGCCTTCCCAGCCATGAACGGCCGGGCTTGCGCCCTTTAAGGTGGTCAGCCTGAAGGGCCTTGCTTCTCGGCGTGAGGCGTGATGCGGTCGAGGAGTCCAGAAAACAAAGAGCGAGTCATCACTCCATGGCCTCCAGACCAGCCACCAAAGCGAAGGTTACCGCCCCCAAGACGGCGTCCAAGAAGCCGGGGAAGCCGGTTCCTGTCCCGGCAAAAAAGCCTGCCGCCAAAGCCGCGGCACCGAAGAAACCCGCCGAAACCGTAACCCTGAAAACCGTGTTCGAGCAGCTCGGGGAAGCCCACGGTCTGCCAAAGAAGCAGGCCCAAAGCCTGCAGACCGACTTCGTAGCCAGCGTGACCCGCATTCTGAAGAACGGCGATCGGGTGCGCATGAGCGGCCTGGGCATCATCGAGGTGAAGGATCGACCGGCGCGCATGGGGCGTAATCCAGCCACGGGTGCAGCAGTGCAGATCGCCGCCAGCAAGAAGGTGGCGTTTCGTGCTGCCAAGGAGTTGAAGGAGGCGGTGTGAGAACCTGCGGGGTTTGCCGGTTCGGGGTTTTCAACCTCGGTAAAGGCCCCGAAGCGAAAGCATAGCGGGCGAACCCCGTGGGCAGCCTCGATGAAGCAGGAAGCAGCCCAGGGAAACCTGGGAACCTCGGTCCTTCAAGGCCAAGAGCATGTCAGACCAGCAGGCGGGCCTGAC
>CAINEA010000260.1 GCA_903847525.1 uncultured Acetobacteraceae bacterium
CGACGGCTTTGCGGTTCGATGCGATCTGCTCGGCTTGTTGAAGCTGACGATTTTCATCCTGTCCCCCGGATCGCTCTGTTTGCGCATGTCGCCGGCCGGGAAATCACCGACGGCCAGCCTATCGCTTCTACCATCCATGCGGCGGCACGGGTATCCGCACCGCCGGCCGGTCATTGAAGGCCGATATCGACTGCAATCACCTTGCCGGAGAAGGGAAATGGCCGCCGGTCGAAATAGTCGAGCGAGACAGGAGACCCGAGATCCGTGCCGATATCCAGCGTTTCGCTGGCGGAGAAGGCGCCGGGAACGGTTCGTTTCACGTCGACCCGGAACGATTCGTGGCCATCTATTGCAACCCGGACGTCGGCAGCGGATCCAGGTTTGGCAATCGTGGTATCGATGGTGATCCGGTGCTTCCCTGGCGGCAGGGTATCGGCGGAACGGCCGACATAGCGTTCGATCATCATCATGTTGTATTCGTACACGAGCCTGCCCTGGTCCATGTACAGGCTCAGGCCGCCGGCGATGCCGCCGAGGGCGTAGAGGACACCGGACGCGCTGTCGCCTGCTTCCATATCCACCGATACGTGATTGCTCTCCCGCCCGATGCCGGGTGCGGCAAATTCGGGTAGGCGGGTGGTGGTCGCGTCGAACCGCCAGTGCGTGTAGGGGACTTTGACACGGTCTTCGGGGTGCAGACGGGTCCACAGACCGGCGCCGACGGGGAAGACCTGGTTCTTCTTTGCCTCGGACAGGAATAGCCGTTTCATCTCGCCCAGGAGCTTGGGATCCTTGGCGGCCAGATTGTCCGCCTGAGAAAAATCGCTGCGGATGTCGTAGAGTTCCCAGACATCCTTGTTGGCGTCCCAGGTGGCCAGGCCGGGGCTGACGGCGAGCCAGGGAACCAGCGGACCGAAGGTCGCGGCGTAATAGCCGTCGTGATAGACGCCGCGGCTGCCGTTGTTCTCGAAATACTGGGTGTGCTTGCGGCCCGGCGCCTTCGGGTCGGCGAAGCTGTAGGTCATGCTGATGCCGTCGATCGGTTCCTGCTTCTGGCCGTTGACGATCTTCGGCGGCTGGATGTGCAGGATGTCGTAGATCGTCGGCGCGATGTCGTTGACGTGATGGAATTGCGGGCGCGGCGTGGCGTCCGGGTGGATGCCCTGCGGCCAGGAGATCACCAGGGGATTGCGGGTGCCGCCGAAATGCGAGGCGACCAGCTTGGTGTAGCGGAACGGCGTGTCGCCGGCCCAGGCCCAGCCGGCGTGGTACATGTTGTCGGCCTTGGCGGTGCCGAGGGCGTCGAGGCCGCCGATCTTGTCCAGTGCCGCGATCTGCTGGGCGATGGTGTTGGGGATCTGGTTTTGCGCGAGGAGCTCGCTGATGGAGCCGTTCTGGCCCTCGGCGCTGGAGCCGTTATCGCCGAAGACATAGAGGATGATCGTGTTGTCGCGCAGGCCGAGTTGCTCGATGCCGTCCACGAGGCGGCCGACCTGGGCATCGGCGTGTTCGAGGAAGCCGGCGAAC
>CAINEA010000261.1 GCA_903847525.1 uncultured Acetobacteraceae bacterium
AATTCGTCGCGTCATCCGGCCCAAATCCAAATTCCAATACACCCCCCGCCGCCACATCACCCCCCGAAACAACAACCTCCCCGTCTCCCTCCCCCTCGTGGGGAGGGACGGGTTGGGCGGCAATCGCTCCAACGGCCTCAGCCATCGCCTCCTCAGCCGCCAGCCCCTCCCGCATCATCCCCAAAGCCGCATGCTCGGCCCACTCCGCCCGGCTCCACGCCTCCGGATCCTTCTCCAGCGCCTTCCGTTCCGCCTGAGCCTTCATCAACAACCGCCAGGCACTCTTGGCCTCCCGCATGAAGCTCAAAGCCTGCGCCTTGCACTTCAACGCGATCGCCACCTCCCGCCGCCGCTCCCCCGCCAGCCGCAAACAATCCGCCGCCCAAGCCTCCGCCAGCACGAACTGCGCCGCCAACTGCCCCTCCGCCGCATCGACCGGCCGCAACGCAGCCACCGCCGCCATCGCCGCCCGATCCTGCCGCCCCCACGCCTCCGCCGCATCCACGTCCGGCATCGGCATAGAGCCACGCAGCACCCGGATCACCTCCCGAAAAGCCTCCCGAGGCAGCGCCTGCGCCCAATCGGATTGCGGATCAGCCGACAAATTCTGAATAGGTTCCATCCCCCCAGAATACAGTCTTTCAGACTAACGTTTCAAGAAAATAATACTAACGTAGGGCGGGTTTCAACCCGCCAACGCCAGCCAACCCCACCCCAAACCCGCTCCCTTCTCCCTCCCCCTCGTGGGGAGGGCCGGGGTGGGGGGCCGCGCCGCAACCAATCCGTGGCACCAAGCACAATTCCGGCTACACCAGAGCCAACCGCCCCCGTCCCAGGCCTGCCAGACTGCCCTGCGGGTCAACCGACCCCGCGCAGGAACCGTAACCCTTGCCCCTGCTCTGTAGGGTGCAGTGCCGCTTGGCACTGCCCCAAGGCGTATCATTGAAGTCAGTGCTGCCGTGTAAACCAGCACCACGCTCCAACCGTCACGAAAATCGCTCAGGCGGCAACCCGTGGAGTCACTTCGGCGCGGATGCGCTCGCCCTTCGCGCGGTCGGCAATCTCCAGCTCATAGGCTTTTTGCAGATTGAGCCAGAAGCCGGCACTGGTGCCGAAGTGCCGCGCCAGGCGCAGCGCCGTCTCGGCGGTCACCGCGCGTTCGCCGGCAAGGATGGTGGTGATGCGGTTGGGCGGCACGCGCAGCGCCAGCGCGAGGGCGTGCGCGGACAGCTTCAGCGGTTCGAGGAAATCATGCCGCAGCACCTCGCCCGGATGCACCGGCGGCAGCCGCTTGCCGCTGTCCAGGCCGGCGAAATCCATCCGCCCGGCTTCAATTTCTTCGCGGGTAATCGGTTTTTGCGTGGCCATGTCCCTGCGTCCCATTAGTCTGTCAGTGATAATCCACGATCTCCACCGCATGGGCGCCGTCGCCCCACTTAATTTTCGGCAACAAGATTTTGTCAGGTCTACGCTTTCTAAGGGCGATATCAGCCTGACTGGAAACGCGACGCGACCTTAGGCTGATGAAATTACTCGCCAAAATATGGCTAGAGCGCTGACACTCTTCGTGAGAGCGCTATAAGGGCTCCGGCGAGACCGAGGATTGCCTCCCTACGTGGAGGAAGGTGATAGTTTCTTTGCTAGCGGCACTAGTGAGTCGAGTACCCGCTGATAAGTTGCTTGTAGTTGCTTCTTCCATTCAATGACAGAGGCCCGTGCTTTGGGGTCCGGAATATGGTTGAGTATAGCGTTATTTTGCTGCCAACTAGGCCGTGTGGACGGAATCCCTGACATGCTTTTTTGACGGGTTCCCGAATCGGGTTTTGTTCGAATCACTGCGTGACCGGCAACAGGGAGCCGGACATGCTGACGGGAATGACGGAGCGCGATTGGTCGATCGTGCTG
>CAINEA010000262.1 GCA_903847525.1 uncultured Acetobacteraceae bacterium
CGCCCAGCAGCAGAATCACCGCCACCGCCGGACCGTCTCCGGCATCGTGCTTGCTGAGATTAAGGCCGCAGACGGCGCAGACATCCCGCACGTTCAGCAGTCCGGCAAACACCGCTCCCTGGCCGCAACGTGGGCAGCGGCACAGGAGAGCGGCATGCAGCAGGGATACCGGCGGATAATCGTCCGAAGCGAGGGTCAAGCGAAGGGAGCTAATCGAGCCTTCCGGTGTGGCATTCTAGCCGCCGATGTTCGCTTCGACCGAACCCTGGGCGAACAGGTAGATGCAGACGAACAGGAAGAGCCAGACCACATCGACGAAATGCCAGTACCAAGCAGCCGCTTCGAAGCCGAAATGCCGCTCTGGCGTGAACTGGCCGGCCCGGGCGCGGAACCAGCAGACCAGCAGGAACAGCGTGCCGATGATCACATGAAAGCCGTGGAAGCCGGTGGCCATGAAGAACACCGAGGAAAACACGCCACCGCCGACGAACTTGAACGGGGCATCAGAATACTCGATCGCCTGGCACATGGTGAAGGTCAGGCCAAGCAGCACCGTCAGGAGCAGGCCAGTGGTCAGGCCCTTCCGATCGCCGTGCAGCAGCGAATGATGCGCCCAGGTGACCGTAGTGCCGGACAGCAGCAGGATCATCGTGTTCAGCAGCGGCAGATGGAACGGGTTGAATGTCACCACGCCTGGCGGCGGCCAGGTGGTGTTCAGAACGCCCGTAGCCGTACTCACGGTTTCCGGCAGGATCGCGAAGTTAAAATTGGCCCAGAAGAAACCGACAAAGAACATTACCTCGCTGGTGATGAACAGCATCATGCCGTAGCGCAGGCCCAGGCGTACCAGCGGCCCGTGCATACCCGGCGTCCGGCTCTCGCGGATGACATCGCGCCACCAGAAGAACATCACCGCGAGCACCACGGCCAATCCCAGCGCCAACAGAATGTAGTTGCGGAAATGCGCCGCAAAGATGATTCCCAGCACGGTCATGCCGGCGCCGAGCGCGCCAACGATCGGCCATGGGCTCGGATCCACCAGATGATAGGGCTGCTTGATCCCCGAACTCTGAAAGCCCGTGGGGATTGCTGCGTGCGAATCGCTGCTCATACCAAACCCATGCGTAAACCGCCGGGGGGAACGCCCCGGCACGATGTCTGCATAATCCCCAATTCCCCGCGCCGTTCAAGGGGCCAATCGGCCAGCCGGCGAAATCGGTGGCAACAGACACGGTTTGCAGGTGCAAGCATCTCGATAATTTCGCCGTATCCAGGACAACACTGTAAATACAAGCCGGTGGGCGCCATATCGGCCAAGGCCGCAACGGCCTTGCCGATCCCCTTTCAGACTCAATGGGTCCGGACATCCGCATGCCGTCGTTCGCCGACCTCGCCGCGTTCGACGATTTCGCCCGGGTTGTCGATCCGCAGGTCTTCCAGCCGGCAGACGATACGGCCTGGGTCGGCGTGTCGGATGTCGTCGACTCCACCGCCGCGATCGCCGAAGGGCGCTACAAATCGGTCAATATGGCCGGCGCCGCAGTAATCGCGGCGCTGATGAACGCCCTGCGGCACCGCAACTTCCCCTTCGTGTTCGGCGGCGACGGCGCCAGCTTCGTCGTGCCGGACACCGATGCCGCAACCGCGCGCGGCGCCCTTGCCGCAACGGCCGCCTGGGTGGCGGAAGACATCGGCCTGACATTGCGCGTCGGAATGGTGCCGGTCAGCGCCATTCGCTCCGCCGGTCTGGATTTGACCCTCGCTCGCTATGCCGCCTCCAGCCAGGCCGCCTACGCGGTCATCTCCGGCGGCGGGCTGTCCTGGGCCGAGGCGCAGGTCAAGGCCG
>CAINEA010000263.1 GCA_903847525.1 uncultured Acetobacteraceae bacterium
ACCACCGGCAGTTCGATCATGCCGCAGAAGCGCAACCCGGACGCCGCCGAACTGGTCCGCGCCAAGACCGGCCGGATCAACGGGTCTTTGGTCGGCCTGCTGACGGTGATGAAGGGCCTGCCCTTGGCCTATGCCAAGGATATGCAGGAAGACAAGGAACCGGTGTTCGACGCTGCCGAGGCCTGGACCCTGGTGCTGGCCGCCACCGCCGGGATGGTGCGCGACATGACCGCGAATACCCAGCGGATGCGCCAGTTCGCCGGCTCCGGCTTCGCCACCGCGACGGATCTGGCGGATTGGCTGGTGCGGGTGCTGAAACTGCCGTTCCGCACCGCGCATCACGTGACCGGCAGGCTGGTCGCGATCGCGGAGGCTAAGGGCGTGGATTTGGCCGACCTTTCCTTGGCGGAGATGCAGGCGGTGGAGGCCGGGATCAGCCTGGACATCTTCTCGGTGCTGACCGTGGAGGCGTCGGTGGCGTCCCGGGTCAGCTATGGCGGCACCGCGCCCGCGAACGTGGCCGCGCAGGCGGCACGCTGGCTGGAAAGACTGGGATGAGGCCGGCGATCCTGCTGGTAGCACTTGCCGTGGCGCTGGCCGGCTGCGGCAAGAAGGGTCCGCCGAGCCCTCCGGGTCCGGCGGACCGGATCATCTTTCCCAAGGCGTTTCCGAAGCCGGAGCCGTTTCCGGCGCAACCGCCGGCGGAGCCGTAGATCGCGAAAATCCGTCTCAAAGCCGTCTCAGAACGCGTTTTCAACAACATTCCCGCATTACGCGAAACTAGTCCAAAATTATATGCTCTGTAGGGTGGATAAGCGAAGCGCAATCCGCCAGTCGGCAGCCGCCGAAACCAACCCAGTCGGCAGCCGCCGAAAACACCCCAGCATACCCGTCCGTGTTGTCACCTCCGTCGACGTCAACGCGACTCGCCTTGTCGTTGCCCGAGCAGGGATCGGGTAGCATGGTGGAAGCGTGGCTGGCTGCACGGGACGGACGGAACAAATAAAGAACGATACTCCATACCCGCGCGTCAAGCCTTTTCGTCAGCGCACAACCGGTTCGGGGCATGCATCCGCCAAGGATCGGGTTGATCGTTGGAGCGGCTCGATCGGTTTCAGGTTCTTGGCTTGGCCAGACGTGCCGCTGCGGCGTTTCTGCGCTTGGCGATGCGTCCGAGGGTGATCTTGATCTGGGTCTCGTCGATGACGCTGGGGTCGTAGTCGCCAAGCCACTCTTTGATCTCATCATGGTCGGGATGGTTGGGATCGGCCGCGGCATCGAGCTTTTCGTAAAAGCCCGGGGTGCCTCCGCTGTCTTCCGGTGGTGCGTTCCATTCTCCGGCAACGTAGCGCAGATAACCGACGCCAGGGGTGCCTGGCGCGCGGCGCGAAACCGAAGGAATACCGGGATCGGTCCGACCGGGCCTGATTCGCCTCGTCGATACCTCGGCATGGGTCGAGTAGCTGACCGGGTCGCCGCCGGGCATCAGACTGGCAACCGAATTGTGCGATCGCGCGCAGTGGCCGGTGCTGACCATGACTCAATTTGAACTGGCGAAATGGCTGACCCGCAAAGTCGGTGAGAACAAAGCCACCCTTACGATCACGTTCGCTCCAACCTGCGTCGTCGTCGATCTCGACACGCCGACCGCCCTGGTGGCGGTGGAATTGTGTGCCAAGCACAGATCGGCGATCGCGGACGTGATCGTCTATGCGATCGCCTTGACGCACGAAGCCATCCTACTGACGTGCGACCGGCATTTCGAGGACCCGCCTAATGTTCGCTTCGTCTCGAAATCAAGTAGATAACGACACTGACGCAGATAACCGACTTCTAGAGCATCCGATACAGCACGACTTCCCACAGATCAGGATTTGCGTATTCCGTTATGAAATCGGTAGAGCGCGATGCCGCTTGGGATGGCACTCAGCGGTTCATCGAAGAGAGAATGGTAGTGCTAAAAAGCACTGCGCCCTAGCTGCAGCTTGCCGATAGACGGGGCCAGCACCCCGAACCAGCCCCACCCCGCGATCTCGACGCCCTTCAACGTTCAATCGGCCCTGCGACGAAACAGGCGACACCTCTGCCCGTGTCCGCCTCTCGGACTGAGAAACGACCGTCACTAACTTGAATAGGGCAGCATAGACACGAAGCAAAAATAATGCCACACTCGAAACTACTGCCATAGATCAACAATAAAACGACGAGGGGAAAACCGATGACGACCATCATGAGGTCTTGGACCATGCAGATAGCCTGTTTGGTTTCGTTAGCTCTGACATCAGCATGCGCATGGACGCCCGCGGAGCTTGAACTACAGCCGAAGGTAGACATGGCTTCGTCAAACGTGGCATCCGGAACCAATTTATTGTTTAAATTTTCAGATGAGCGAGACGATGTGACAATCGGCCATCGTGGTCTCGCGACAGTAGGCGCAAAAATCAGTTCGCAACAATTGCCGCAAACAATAGAGGCGGAACTTCGCAAGATCCTAATGGCCAAGGGCTACAGTCTTATCCCCGATGCCACAGGGTCATCCGCTGAGGTGATCTACCGCTCAAGACTCCCCTCATTCTCAGATAGCCGCGAAAGTATTGTGGAAGACCGGTTGCTCGGCGAGCATTGCGGCGAAGCGCTCGACGAGCGGGGCCAGTTGCTGATCGGGCATGTTCGGCAT
>CAINEA010000264.1 GCA_903847525.1 uncultured Acetobacteraceae bacterium
AGGCCGCGCAAGAGTTCATCTCCGGCGAGACCTTGCACGGATTGTCAAAGCGCCACGATCTCTCGCGTCAGCTGATCCGTATCTGGGTCGGCAAGTACGAGGCCGGCGCGTTCGATGATGCGCTCAGGCAGCCGACCTACTGCAGCAATACGAAGCTAAGATTGCGACGCTGGAGCGCATGGTGGGTCAGCAGGCCCTGGAGGTCGAGTTTCTAAAGCGGGCTCTGAAAAACGCAGCACTGCCGAAAAGCGGGACTGAAGTTGACCCGGTTTCGTGGAGCCCCCCACACTTTCGCCGGAGGCATTTCACATGGCCCAAACTCACCCGCTGAGAATCAAACACTCCACGAAAGTGGGGCAGCTTCAGAGCCTTGTCTTTCGAGCATCCTTTCGCAAGGGCCCATTTCCTCGGTGCCCTCCGTGCAGTACTCAAGACTTGATATAAGTACCGGTCCGGCGATCATCTTCGGGTGGCTGCCGGGACCAGCGGGTGGTTGACCGCATTCTTCGCGAAGCGCAATTGTGCGGCTGCCGGAGTCAGCGGGACTTCATGGCGTATGATTGGAAACTCTATGCAATTTTCTCGGTTTCTTGCTTTAGGTCTGGTGGTGTCGTTTGGGTTGGCGCTACCGTGCGCTTCGCAGGCCCAAGTCAATTGCATGGTTCAACCGGATGCGAACTGTCCGTGGGTCAACAGCGATAACACGTGCAATACGTCCAGAATCGGTGTCTGGAATGCACGCTGCGAAAATTGGAACAGTGCGCTGGAAAGGGGCATGTGGCCGTTCGTCTCCCCCCATGACTCCACCCCAAAGCCGATGGGCATCACGGCGAGGCGGACACGACAGAAGTTGGTCGATGCCTGCATCAAGAAAGAAATGAATGCCGGCACCAACAAGCCTGACGCCGTTATGGACTGTGCGGACCGACTATCCTTTTAGTGCCCCGAAGTCCGACAGCAAGTGATTCACAGTATTGCGGATTAACCGGCATAGCTTGGGAATGGACGGCCGCCACTTCTGCGTTCGGTTCCGTCGCAAGGAACCCGAACAGGTCCGCAGTCACTTCACCTTCCTTGATCGTTCTGACCTATGTCCATCGCGTCCAAATCCAAGCAAAGAAAGCGAGTGGACGGTCCTCGTCGAACGCAAACCACATAGTCTGCTTTGAGCCTCCGGGCGTGAGTTCATTTTCGGAAAACCTGGAAAATAGCACCAGACATCGGTTCTCCGGCCCCAGCCACCGCCACCAGTGCGGTGATTTGTCGTTGCGGATATTGGTCACCCCGGCATCAGTTTTCTTGCCCTTGAGGGCGAAGATCGGCGAAGGCATTCCCCATCGCGCCAACGCCAACGCCAACTCCCTGCCTGCAGGTCCCTCCCGCACGATAGGTGCGCCATAGTCGGGGAAGATGCCTGGCAGAGGCGGCATATTGCCTGAGCGGTCAACCATCGCCCTGCCAGGTTCACGGATGGCTTGCTGGCCTTTGGTGACGCTGTAGAGGTTGCACATTCCGTCAGCCTAACGGAACAGATTTGTTGCCGAAGAAGATCCGGACTGATTGCGCGGAGCCACCTTGTCCCTATCAGTCAGAATCCCGAGCGTCGGGCAAAAGCGGATCGTGCGCTATGGCGTGGTGTAGGAACTGCGGGTAAGTAGCCCGCCGGAGCGACCGCCGAGAGTCTGGCGCAGGCGGGCGACTTATACCAGCTCCCACGGATCAGAACCGATGCGCCCAGTCGCGTAAACCGATGGACATGATGCGCCATGGTTGGTCGGTGAGTTTGTTCCATGCCTCGCAACAATGTCCGACGATATCCTCGAAGGACAGAAAGACCCGGTTCGACAGCCA
>CAINEA010000265.1 GCA_903847525.1 uncultured Acetobacteraceae bacterium
CAACCGGGCGGCCAAACCAACCTGACCGGCGGGTGGATGCTGGGCCGGGATGAATTGCGGAAAGCGGACAAAGCCACGACGCGGCGTCTGTTGCTGTTGAGCGATGGGCAATTGAATCATGGCATCGTCGAACCGGCGGAAGTGCGGCACGTGGTCGCGGCGGGCATGGAATCGGACCGGGTGCGGACTTCGTGCCTGGGCTTTGGTGACGGCTACAACGAAGATCTGTTGGCGGACTTGGCGCGCGCGACCAATGGGCAATTCTATGACGCGGCGAAACCGGACACGTTGCCGGCCATCTTCGCCGCCGAGTTGGATGGGTTGCAGAAACTGACGGTGCAGAATCTGCGGGTGCGGATGCAGCCATTGGATTTTTGCGATAAATACCGGCTGCTCGGGGAATATCCAGGGGTGCAGCTCCCCGACGGGCGGATGGAATATGCTATCGGCGATCTGGTAAGCGAAGAAGAACGGGTGGTGTGCTTCGGTGTGAAGGCGCTGGCGGTGCCGCTGATCAATGGTAAGCCGCCGTTCGATTTGAAAGGCGAACGGTTGTTGCAGGTGGAAATTTTGTGGGACGAACTCCTGACGGAGGGCGTGGTATCGCAGACCCTGACGCAAGAAGTGCGGATCCAAGCGACGCAAAATCCGGCGGAGGTCATCGTAAACGGAGTGGTCGCGCCGTGGGTCAGCTTGCAGCGGGCGGGTGCGACGGCCATCGAGATCAACCAGAAGATGGATCAGGGGAAAGTTAAGGAGGCGATGGAACTGCTGGATAAAACGATCCAAGAACTATTGCCCTACGGCGACTTGGGAGCCGAGGCCATCAAGGTGTTGGTTAAGATCAAAGACGCCATTGCGAATCAGGAATGGGATCTGCGTCAACGGAAAGAATCGCGCTATCGCGGGGCGAGTTACTTGAAGATGAGCTCGAATCATCTGTGGTCTCTGAAAGAGCAGGCGCCCAGTTTCAAGAAAGCGCCGAAGCAACCCACTACACCGCCGCCTGCTCCATGAAATCGCCCCGAACACAATGCGAGCCGACCGCAGCCAACAGCACTGGGCCGGAGCAAATCAACTTAGCCTTAAAACCCACGCCAGAGGAACAAACACGCCGAGAGTTGTTGGCCGCGGTGGAACGACACCAACAAGCGGTGGCCCGCGATCCGGAATATGGTTGGGCTTGGTATCAACTGGGCGCGACATTGCTAGACTTAGGTCAACCCCGAGAAGCGGTGCCGGCGTTGGAGCAAGCCATCGAACTCAAAGCGGGGCCGCTCGGCGTGCATTATCTGTTAGGGTTGGCGCTGTCGGATCTCGGGCAAGTGGAAGCAGCGAAACAGCAATACGAAAAGGTGGTGGCGCACGATCCCCAGTTGCTTCATAGCAGCTCATTGATCGGGCTGGCCTCGATGACGAATCTGGCGCTAGCGCAAGAACAGTTGGGGCAACCGGATGAGGCATGTCAGACGCTGTTGCCAGCGCTGCGCGAAGCGGTGAGCATCCTGTTCAATCTAGCGTTCCTGCATTTTCGGGCGAAACGACATGAGCTGTCGTTGCCCTACATCCACGCGGCCTATCTCTTGCGCCCGAACAACGGCGACATCGTTCACCAATACGGGGCGACGTTGAACATCTTGAAGCAATCGCGCGCGGCGCTGCCGATCCTCAAGCGGGCTGTGGAGCTGAAACCGCTGTGCGACAGCGCGTGGTATGACTTGGGGTTGGCCCATGCGGTGTTAAAACATCGGCGCGCGGCGCGGCACTGTTTTATAAAATCGCTGGAGATCGATACGCGGCGGAAGTGGTCGCACTACGACCTGGCGTGTCTGGACGCGCTAGAAGGCAAACGCGAGGCGGCGTTTCAACACTTAACCTTGGCGGTGGAATTAGGGTTCCGGGACACGGGCTATCTGCAACGGGATAAAGATCTCAGATCGCTGCGGCGGGATGCTCGGTGGAAAGAGTTAATTGAGACGATGGTCAGGCTGGAGAACTCAAAAAACTGAAATCAGAATGACGAAAAAATAAATCATGACCAATTTTCCAATTGTGGTGGAAAGACTTCCGCTTGATGTTGACATTGAGCAAGAGCATTCTTGCGGGATGCATTCGCTGGCAGACATGGCGGAGAAATTCAGCCGCCCGACAGTCTATCTGTCGGGGCTGCAAAAGCGCTTTGAACTGCCGGTGCTTGAAGGGGCCAATTACACGGACAGCTACCTAGAGTTTTTACGCACTGTCGTTTATCTCCGCACATTTGGGGTCAGTGAAGAAACGCTGCGGAATTTGTGGTTTTTGGAAAAAAAGCTGATGACTTTGTTGCATGTGGATTGCGCGGGCAGCCAGACTTGGTTTCTGGATGCATGCGGGCCCACAACCCATCGCGAGCGCCGGTTGTTGTTGAGCAATTTCGACCTGGGAATCCCGCTTGAGGTCCGAGAAATCCAGACGGGGTTGAATTTCAGCGAACGACCACCCGAGTTGTTCGAGGGCAAAGCGATGGGCGAGGATGCCCTGCGCGTCTTGGATGAGGGCTTAAAACTTCGGGAAAACATCCTCCACGAAGTGCACGGAGAACTGCCGCAGGTTCGATCAGCAGCCAAATGGGCCGCACATTTGCCAAAAGGAAAGAATTAAAACGAATCACGAACATGGGTGATTCTTTTAAGCCGATTTAGGGGGACGTATGACGCTACAAAATCTGGAGGCAAAATGGAGCGCGCATCTTGCGGGACAAAACTGCCCGGCCGTGCTTGGGCTTGCATCGCTTACGGAGGAAGAATCGGCCATTATACGACAGCTCGTTGTGGATGAAGCATGCCAGAGAGCGTGGCCACGATGGCAGACACTCTTTGTTTTATTGCGTGATTATCCAGCCTGCCTTGCAGTTTGGCTGGCTCGCAAAGCTGGTGAAGCATACGAAGCGGGGGCATTTTGGGAAAAATTTGAGGATCTCATTGGAGTGTCCATCCCAAACAACCAGCGAGATCAGTTTGCAATGTGGTTTCGCAACTCATGCCGTCGGTCAATGGCTTCGTGGCTTGCGGCCGAGGATCTGGGGGGACGTAACATAGTAGCTGAATTTTTGCATCAAGCAGGTCTGCCGCTCGACCGTTGTGGTGGTTTTGCGCAGCATGTCCGCAAAGTCGAGCGGAGTTATGGCCTGCCCGACGCTGAGGCACCCGACGCTGGGGAGCAGTTACGCGATTCGGTGCTGGACAGCCTCCAACCCATTAATGTCCCAACGCTCAAGCGTGCGCTACGGGGCCCGGCCGGACCGCGCATCTGTGAGGTTGCGCTCAGCGTGGTGCTCACGGGTGACTTCACCGGCATCAATCCCCGACTTGGTCAGGAACTGGAACGTGTATTCGAACACGCCGGACGCGGCACTCTGCGCCGGTCGGCGCACCAACCTTTTC
>CAINEA010000266.1 GCA_903847525.1 uncultured Acetobacteraceae bacterium
TCACCTGTCCCCGCCGCTTTGGGTGCATGCGGTGATCTGGCCGATCTTCACGATTCCCATGGCGATCGTGATGATGCGGCCGTTGAAGGCTGCCCTGGTGGCGCTGCAGTATCGCCATCGCCCCATGATTTCCACGCAAGACGGAGAATGATGGCTGCCGGCGGCCGGTGGCGGCGGCTGTTTATTCCGGCGGTGATGACCGCGGCGATGTTGGCCCTGGCGTGTGGGCTGGGGTTTTGGCAGTTGCAGCGCCTGGCTTGGAAGACGGCGCTGCTGGCCAATATCGATCGGGCGGAGGCATTGCCCGCCATCTCCTTGCCCGCTGTCGCAGCGCCGGCCGATCCATCGGTGTTCGCCAAGGTTCGCATGGAAGGCCATTGGCTGGCCGATCGCTACGCGCTGTATGGCGCCGATGTTGCCGACACGCCTTCCGGCCCGAAAATGGGCGCGCGGCTGATCATGGCCTTGCAGCGCGATGGCGGCGCGCTGCCGGTGCTGGTGGATCGTGGCTGGGTGCCGACAGAACGTGCCGGCGGAATGGCAGTTTCTGGCGACCGGGTTTCGGTCGAGGGGTATGTGCGGCTTCCCGATCGTGCGGGATTGTTCGTGCCTTCCGACGACCCGGCGCAGCATCGCTTCTATAGGCTCGATCCCGCCACGATCGGCCCTTCGCTTGGCTTGGCGAAGGCGGCGCCGTTCGTGCTGGTGGCGCTTGGGCCTGCCACGGCAGGGGTGTATCCAATGCCGGCGCAACGGTTGCCGCGGCCGCCGAACGACCATCTGTCGTATGCGATTACCTGGTTCAGCCTGGGTCTGGTGCTGGTGGTGATTTTCCTGATTTACGCTCGCAAGGTGTTCCGCGCATGAATGTTTCTCCAAATAGCGCCCCCAATCCCGCTTATGACCGGTTGGTCGCCCGTTTCGCGCGCATCGCGACGATCGGCGAGGCGGGGGCGATGCTCGGCTGGGATGCGGCGGCGATGATGCCGCCCGGCGGCGGTACGGCCCGCGGCGACCAGTTGGCGGTGCTGGCCGGGCTGTCGCATGGCCTGCTGCTCGAACCGGCCGTGGCAGACGATATTGCCGAGGCGGGCTCGCGGCCCGAGCCGGACCCGTGGCGTGCGGCAAACCTGGAACTGATCCGGCACGCGCATGTCCGCGCTACCGCGCTGCCCGCCGATCTGGTGGAGGCCCAGGCGCGCGCCAACGCGTCCTGTGAGCAGGTCTGGCGCCAGGCGCGGAAAGACTCGGATTTCGACGCCGTGCGGCCGTTGCTGGCCGAGGTGATGCACCTCGTGCGCCAATCTGCGTCGGCCCTGTCGCCGGCCCTGGGGCTGGCGCCGTACGATGCGTTGATGGACGGGTATCAGCGGGGCATCACCGCTGCGGATGTCGATCCGGTGTTCGCCGATTACGAGGTGTTTCTGCGCGGTGCGCTGACGAAGGCGCTGGAGTTGCAGGAAAGCCGACCGGCTCCGGTTCGCCCGCAAGGGCCGTTCCCCGAGGCGGCGCAGGAGGCGCTGTGCCGGCGCATGTCCGCCCTTGTCGGGCTCGACTTCGACTATGCGCGCCTGGATCGCTCGACCCATCCTTTCTGCGGCGGCACGCCGACGGATGTGCGCATAACCACCCGCTATGATACCGCCGATTTTGCCCAGAGCCTGCTGGGCGTGCTGCACGAAACGGGGCATGCGATGTACGAGCGCGGCCTGCCCGAGGCGTTTCGCCGCCAGCCAGTGGGCGGGGCAGCCGGCATGGCGGCGCATGAAAGCCAGTCGTTGATCGTGGAGATGCAGACCTGCCGGTCTGATGCGTTCCTGGGCTTCCTCGGCACGGAACTGCACGCCACCTTCGGCGGTGATCCGGCACCTTACCGGCCGGAGAACCTGGCCCGGCTATGGCGGAAGATCGGGCGGGGCTTCATCCGGGTAGACGCCGACGAGATGACCTATCCAGCGCATGTGATCCTGCGCTTTCGCCTGGAGCAGGCGCTGGTCGCCGGCGACCTTGTCGTGGCCGACCTGCCGACGGCCTGGAATGATGGATTGCATGCGCTGTTGGGCATCACCCCGCCCGACGATACGCGTGGCTGCCTACAGGATATCCATTGGTACGACGGCGCGTTCGGGTATTTCCCCAGCTACACGCTGGGGGCGATGGCAGCGGCGCAACTCATGGCCGCGGCGCGGCGCGGCTTGCCCGGATTGGACGGGGAACTGGCGAAGGGCAACCTGGCGCCGTTGATGACTTGGCTCCGCGATAAGGTGCATAGCGCCGGAAGCCTGATGGGATTCAACGACCTGATGCGTGCCGCCACCGGCGAGACGCTGAACCCGGCGCATTTCACCGCGCATCTGACCGAGCGCTACCTGACCTGATTGGAGGATACAGCCATGCTCGAACTTCGCCCGAATTGTGAGAATTGCGATTGCGACCTGCCGCCCGGCAGCAAGAGGGCGTTGATCTGTAGCTTCGAATGCACGTTCTGCATCGAGTGCGCGGAGGGGGCGCTGGGTGGAAGCTGCCCCAATTGCGGTGGGGAAATGGTCCGCCGGCCGATACGTCCGCCCGCCATGCTGGCCCGGTTTCCGGCTTCCACGACCCGCAAGCTGCGTCCGCCCGGTTCGACCCGGCTTGCCTGATCGGACAATTCGGGCGATCAGGGCGCCGATGAACGGTTTTTGGCGAAAGACGGCAGCAACATGACCCCCACCCGAGCGGTTGTTTTGGCTTTGCTTGGTGCGCTTGCGGCCTGTGGACCGACCACGCCGCCGCAACCCGTGAAGCCCCGGCCGAGCGGGACGATCGACGGGTTGTATCGCGGCACCAGCACCCGCTTCATGGCGCAAGACCGATCCTGCCCGCATCCGGGGCTGGTGAAGTTCCAGGTGCTCAATGGCACCTTCCGCTACCGGCTGAACGGTCCGGTCACGGTCGAGGCGAGGGTCGATCCCGACGGCACCGTGTCCGGCGATGCCGGCGGCTACTCGCTGAGCGGCGATTGGGACGGGCAGAAGCTGGAAGGCGACGTGGTCAGCATTCTCTGCGCGCTGCATTTCCGTGCCGTGAAGCCCAATTAGCTTCCCCCTCGCACCGCCGCGCTTTCAGCCGTAAACTAACGTCCATGCGATATATTTCCACACGCGGCCAGGCAATCTCTGGTGTTTCTCCGCCGCCTCGTGATTTTGCCGGCGTGCTGCTGGCTGGCTTGGCCGAGGATGGCGGGCTGTTCGTGCCGGAGAGCTGGCCGCATTTCTCGTTGGCAGACTGGCGGGCGATGCGCGGCCTGCCGTACGCGCAACTGGCCGCGCGGGTGATGCAGCCCTTCGTCGGCGAGGCGATCCCGTTCGCCACGCTGCAACGCCTGTGCCACGAGGCCTATGCCGGGTTCGGCCATCCGGCGGTGGTGCCGCTGGTGCAGCTGGAGACCAACCTGTTCGTGCAGGAGCTGTTCCACGGCCCGACCCTGGCGTTCAAGGACATGGCGATGCAGCTGCTCGGGCGGCTGTTCGACCATGTCCTGACCGAGCGCGGCGCACGGGTGACAATCGTCGGCGCCACCTCCGGCGATACCGGATCGGCAGCGATCGAGGCCTTCGCCGATCGGGAGCGGGTCGACATCGTCATCCTGCATCCGCACAACCGCACCAGCGAGGTGCAGCGCCGGCAGATGACGACCGTGACGGCGGCGAATGTGCGCAACATCGCCGTCGAAGGCACGTTCGACGACTGCCAGGACCTGGTGAAGGCGATGTTCGCCGACGCCGCGTTCCGAACCGAGCAGCAGCTTTCCGCGGTGAACTCGATTAACTGGGCGCGCATCGCGGCCCAGGTGCCCTATTACGTCGCCGCATCGTTGGCCCTCGGCGGACCGGACCGGGAGGTGGCGTTCGCCGTGCCGACCGGCAATTTCGGCAA
>CAINEA010000267.1 GCA_903847525.1 uncultured Acetobacteraceae bacterium
ATCCACCCCTTGCGCCTGCCAGATACGGTCTGAAACGCGGTCCAGCCAGCACGGCGGAGGCGCGTCCATTATGTTGCGTATGGTTAAATATTATGGTGCCGTCTCATGACCCCGAAACGCGATGAATAAGATGGGCTAAATGTACTGATGCTGACAGCATCGGGCCGGCTAACCATGCCAGGCGCGAGGGACACGCGCACACCGGGCAGGCCGGTTTCTGGGTCCGGTGCGGGGCTGCCAGACGCCTGAAACACACAGAACAGGCCGGCATCCAGCGTCATCAAGTTGCCGGACACCCGCAGTTCGGCGATGCGGCTCGCCGGATCGGACGCAGCCTCAGCCTGGTTCTGCGCTTGGCTTCCAGCCGGAACATGGGCAGCGGCTTCAAGATTGGCATCGTGCTTGGCGGGCACCGCGCTGGCGGCTTCAGACATACGGGCTTCTCACTCTTTCAAGGGGGCGTAGCATTGAGGTGCTTGTATGGCAAAAGGCACCGGATCAGGAGTCATGAAATGATGGCTCCGGTAAGGCAGAGCCTGTCATTCATGGCTGGAACGGCCGATCGCCGCAAGCAACACATTGTTGATCGCCGCCGCCGGCAATCCCAATGGCAGCACGAACCCGCGGCCGGTCGCGCGAATGCGTTCGGCGGGTGCGCCGAGGTCGAATGCGGCGACGGGCAATCCCGCCTGCCAAAGTTCGGTAAGGGTAAGGCTCCAGGTTTCCGGCCAGACCGAGGGGATAAATCCCAGGTTGGCAGTCTGTGCGCTCATCAAATCCACTGCCTCGTGTGGTTTGTAGGTGCCGGTGATGAAGACCCGGCCGGTGGCGAACAAAGATTCGTCATCGGTCGTGTCGCCCACCACGACGAACTTCAGTTTCAGGTCCCGTTCGGCTGCGTCGCGAGCACAGGCCAGCAAGATGTCGTAACCTTTGTGTGGGCCGATCGCGCCCGCTACGCAGACCCGCGCCATTCCGTCGATGGTATGGGGCCGGACCATGGGGGGTAGTCTCGCATCGTCGGTATGTGGCACCACCGAAATGCGAAGACCTGTGAAATATCGCTGCATCCGGGTCGCGGCATCCCGCGACGGAGCGACGACCCGGCGGGCGCGGGCCAGAAAGGCCGTCGATCGCCGCCGCAGCGCCTCTACCCCGATGTCTTCCCGGATCAGCCGCCCATGTTGTGCGATGCAGGAGTCGCAACCCGCGAGGTCCGGCTCCCCGCAGTACCGATTACCTCCGCCCATCAGGGAGATGCGGGGACATATCCAGGCGTAGTCATGGAGATGTACATCGTACGGCGCGCGCAGAAGCCGCACGGCGTCGTAAATGGCGGGGGAGTGGTTGAGGAGGTGATGGAGTTCGACCCAACCAGGCTGTGTGGCGCGCAGAAGCCTCAGTAGCGCCGGCATCTCCTCAGGCAGTTTGTAACTTAGATTCGGGAACCCATCTTCGGTTCCGTCGCCAACCACGACGGCCTCCCGGCCATCCGGCGACAGCGCAGGGCGCAAGACAACCGGACGGAGCCCGTCGGCACGATAGCCTGCCGCGGCGGCGGCGACCCGTTGCTCGACCCCCCCGCCGTCGGCATGCGTGATAAGAACGACCGAGGTCGGCCGGCGCGGCTGGGCAGCGCGCCAACGGGCCAGGTCCAGGCTTCGCCGTGCTTCGGCCAAGGGATCGGCGGTCAGAAACGACTGGATTAGTTCAGGATATCCAGGGTGCAGGCGGTTCAGGATGGGTTCGTTGCGTATCCGAAGGTGATTGGCGGCTGAACCGAAGCTCGTACCGCCACGATGTGCCACGAAGACACCAGGCGCGGCCACGTGCCGCCAGCCGAGGCGCGTGGCGCGCAGGCAGAAATCGTTTTCCTCCCCGTAACCTTGGGCGAAGATGCCGGCGCGGAGCAAACCAACCGCGTCGAGGCAAGTCCGCTTGATATAGAGGCAGAACCCGACTCCAACCGGAATGTCGATCAGTTCGGTGGGGTTCGCTCGTCGAGCCAGGCGGTCCAGTTCGACAGTGGTTGCGAAATCGGGTGTCGCACCGGCTTCCCCGGGCACCGGATAGGTCAAAATGCTGGCGTTGTTGGAAAATGGCGTGACGGTGCCGATGTCAGGCGCGCAGTAGGCGGCCAGCCGCAACCGCTCCAACCAATCTTGCGCAACCAGCGTGTCGCTGTTCAACAGCACAACGTCTCGATTGGCGCAGGTTTCGATGCCGGCATTGGCGCTGGCGGGGAAGCCAAGCGGTCGGTCGTGCCGCACCAAGTGTATGCGCTTCGCTTTGGCCAACCTGTCCAGCGCCGCGATCAACACGGTTTCCCGCGAGGCATCGTCGACAACGACCACGCGGCCGCCGCCGCTGGCCAGCACGCTTTCGAGACAGGCCAGGACCACGTCTGGGTGATCCCGAACCGGGATCACAACGTCGACCGGTCGTGGCGTTTCGTGGGAAACCGGTGTTCGGGGCGCGACGGCCGGTTGGACAGCCTGGGGGACGCTCCCATCCAAAAGGTTAGGGTCCAGCGGACTGCCAAGCAGGTCGTTACCGTCGTGCCCGAGGACCCTGAACGGACCGGTCGCCTTCCCCAGCCGAGCGGCCGGCACATAAAAGCCACGTGCTCTGAGCAGGCCGTTATTGCCGGCGACCACGACTTCCTCATCCGTCGCGACGAGCCGCCGCACCTTGTGGCCCGTAGCATCGCGAACCGTCAGCACAGGACTGGTTTCCGGGTCGCCGGGGTGCCAGGCCCACCCCTTTATCCCGCCGTCCACAGCCTCGACACATCCCACGACGCGGCCGATCGCCGCGACGTCGACCGGGCTGCCCAACAAATGGCGGTCCCTGGCCATGACTGTCATCTTGCCGGCCTGAGTCCATGCCTTTTTAGGAAGTTTGCCCGTGACCCGACGCCCATCGAGCCGTACTTCAATGCTTATCCCGTGCGCCGCATGGATGACCGGAACGCCTGACCCGAGCAAACCGCACCAACCCGATAAGCCTTCGGCGGCCACAACGGTATCGGCCAGAGATTCCGATCCCGATACTGCTGTGAATCGCCCCAGAGCGGTGGCCAGGGCACGCGACGCCTCAGCCGGATCGTTCAGCCGGAAACAGGCACTCGCCAGGCCAAGCCATGCCTCTCGCAGGTCGTTGTCAGCCAGTACTTCCCGGAACAAAGCCGCTGCCCGCACATCGTCATAGCCCAGGCAAGCCGTGGCGAGGGACAGCGCGACGTTAGGATCGGCAGGCACCAGCCGGTGTGCCCGTTCCAGCCACCGGACCGCGGAGGGGAGGTTATCCTCCTTGAGCGCTATCAGGCCTTGGTCACGCGCCGCGCGCGCCAATGAGGCGGCTTTGGATTCAACGCCGGCCATTTGGGCGGGCGTCTGTGAGTGTGGAGTATTCAGGTGCTGGCTTCCACCGGAAGCGCCGCCAGATCCGCGCTGGCTTCCTCCAACCCTTGTGCGGCAGCGCGTTCGAGCCAGACGCGCGCTTGTTCAATATCCAACTCACCGGCGAGATTGCGGGCCAAATAGCGGCCAAGCATCATCTGCGCATGCGAATGTCCGTGTTCGGCAGCGGCTCGGAACCATTTTTGCGCGGCGGTGCGATCAGTCGGGACCTCGTGCCCGCCGCCATGCATCGCCCCGACCGCGAACATCGCCCCGGCATGCCCCTGATCGGCCGCGATCTGGAATACCGCCAACGCAGCGGGATGGTCTTTTGGACCGCCGCGGCCGGTGAGCATCAGATCCCCAAGTAAGGTGAGCGCCTCGGTCATTCCGACATCGGCTGCCTTGGCGACCCAGGCCCGCCCTTCTTCCAAATTCTGTTCGACGCCGCGCCCCTCGAGCAGCATACGCCCAAGCCAGTATTGCGCGTTCACAACGGTGTCGGCGGCCTTGCGGAGCCATTCGGCGGCCTTGCGCTCATCCTTTTCGATCCCAACTCCTTCAGCCAGGCAGACTCCGTAATTGAAGGCGGCGATCGGATCTCCGGCGGCAGCGGCCTGCTCGAACCACGTACGGGTTCGGATGGAGTCCTGTTCATCGCCCTCACCGCGCAGAAGCAGATTACCGAGGTCCACATGCGCGTGGTGGTCGCCGCCTTCCGACGATACGCGCAGCCATTTCGCGGCCTCCGCCTGATCGCGAGGCACGCCGGCTCCGGTCAGGTACAGCATCGCAAGCGCACGGGACGCGCCACGATGGCCGGACTCCGCGGCACGGCGAAACCACATCGCGGCCTCAGCGTAGTTGGGTGGCAGCGCGCCACCGGTCGCGTACAGATCGCCCACGACCGCGGCAGCCTCCGCGTCGCCCGCCAACGCCGCTCGCCGTAACCAGGATTCGCCCTCAAGCGGGTTTGCAGCAACACCCTGCCCCTTCGTCAGGGCGAACCCCCACCGAGCCTGCGCCCCACGATGGCCCTTCAGCGCTGCCTGACGATAAAGTTCCGTCGCGCGCGCGCTATCCTGTGGCACGCCCACACCCCGATCGCAGAGCATGGCATACAGATAAATTGCCGTTGCCAGGCCTTGATCCGCCGCGAGGCGGAGGTGGCGCACAACCTCCTCCTGCACCTCGGCGGTGGAGGTGTTGCGCGCCAGCGCGAGGGCGTGGCCAAGATGGCCTTGTGCACAATTGCCTTCTGCCGATTGCTTGTACCAACGGTCGGCTTCCGCGGCATTGCGCAGGTCATCCGGCCCTGAACTGAGGATATAGGCCAGCAAAGCCTGACCTTCCGCGGAACCGCCTTCCGCCGCCCGGCGCGCCCATTTCGCAGCACTCGGGAAATCGGGCTCCGTCGGTGCCGTTCCGCCAAACAGGGAAGCACTGCCTGCGCTGTCACCCGAGGCAAACCCCTCCGCCAGCCCATGCAGGAACATCGTGGCAAGTACCACCTGCGCCTCGATATGCCCCTGGACGGCGGCGCGCTCCAGCCAGCGCACGCCGTTAGGCCGGCTCAGAGGGACCCCGGCAGCTTCGAGGTAGCAGCGCCCTATCCTGTACTCGGCTTCCTTGAGGCCAGCTTGTGCCGCGCGCGCAAGCAACGGGAAAGCCCGTTTGGCGTCGCCGCCTTCCAAGAGGCTCAAACCGCGGCGGAGCGCGCCAGCCGCGGTCAATCGAGCCGTCAGGCGATCAAAGACCGGCATGCGAAACACGCCCCGAATCCATCTGCCTGATCATCACGGTTCGCGCATGCCCTCCTGCGCCACCGGGGCAAAGCGGCCCAAGAGGTACTTCATGATGGAACGCTTTCCGACCAGGATATCGGTGGTCACCGCCATGCCTGGAATCAACCGGAAGCCCTGCGGTACGCCATGCAAATCCACACGGTCGAGGGTAATCCGGGTCCGGTACCATACGCCTGCCCCTCCCGTCGCGCCGGCCCCTGGCAGCGGTGTCGCACCCGTCGGATTCCGTTGCTCATCCTGTTGCGTAAAACTGTCAGGGCTGATCGTCCTGACGACTCCGTGCGCCATACCATATTGGGTATAGGGGAAGGTATCGAATTTGATCGCCACCGGGTCTCCGGGATACACGTAACCGCTTTCACTGCCCGCGATATTCGTCTCCACCTCCAGGGGTGCATCGGTGGGCACCAGGGCGATCAGTTGCTGCCCAGCATTAACCACCGATCCAATCGACATCTTGCCAACGCTCAGCACCGTGGCGTCGCGGTCGGCTCGGAGTTCGACCAACTGCCGCCGTAGCTGTGCTTTGTTCAGGGACTCCCGTGCGTCCGATAGTTTGCCCGTGGCTTCGGAGAGTTTCTCGGCGACGTCGGCATGCCAGGACTGCACGTAGCCGTCGCGTTCGGCCGTCAGAGCCGCGAGATCGCGCTGTGAGCCGATCACAGTCTGGTGAGCCGCTTCGGCGTTCCGTTGTATCTCTGCCCTCGTATCCATAGCGGCGAGCGTATTGATCTTGCTGCCGACGTTCAGATGCTCGAGTTCCTTGCGCATCTGCTCGACGGTGCGGGCGTAGGCCAGGCGATCGCGGTAACTGGACGCATCCGATTTGGCCCGTTGCATCGATGCCGACAGGCTGTCCATTTTCTGCTGATAATTCTCCAGTTTGAAATTGAACTCGGACTGCCGCTGCGCGAAAATCGCAGCCTGCAACGCGAGGTTGGGATCGAGACCAGAATACGCAAACGGCCTGTTGTCGAGCTCGGCCTGAAGCCGCGATACCTGCGCCTGGAGCCCCGATACCTGAGCGGCCAGCGCGCCCAGGTCCGCCGCCGCGAAAGTCGGATCGAGGCGGGCCAGCACCTGCCCGGCGTGGACCGCCTCGCCCTCACGCACCTCGATCGAGCGGATGATCGATAGCTCCAGTGGCTGTATGACCAAGGTTGCCTGCTGGGCGACAACGAGGCCAGGTGCCGTAACGACCCGGTCGACTTCGATGAAGAATGCCGCGGCGATACAGCAGATTACCATCGTGCAGATCATCCAGCTGATATGCTGCGCCTCACGCGGAGTCGGCGTGTTGATGATCGCCGTGGACGGCGACTGGAACTCAAGGATGACGGGTAGCGTGGGATCGGCCCGGTCGGCGGAGCCGGTGCTAAGCGCCTTGGATGCGGGGCGCGGTAATAGCTGCATTGCGGGCACCTTGGTTGTCGAGATGGCGGTTCTGCTGCGCCCAAAGCTGGCGGTAGACCGAACAGCGCTCCAACAGAACTTCGTGGGGCGCAATATCCAGCAGCTGGCCCTTGTCAAGCACCATGATCAGATCGCAATCGACCAGCGAAGAAAGCCGATGCGACACGATGAACATCGTCCTCCCGCGGGCGATACGCAGCAGATTGGCGTTTACCAGGGCCTCGCTCTCCGGATCGAGGGCGCTGGTAGCCTCATCGAGGATGAGGATCCGGGGGTCGGTGATCACGGCTCGCGCAATGGCGAGGCGCTGCCGCTGACCGCCTGACAGGTTGGGCGATCCCTCCTCGATATAGGTTTCGTAGCCGTTGGGCATACGCTCGATGAATTCCTCGGCCCCGGCCAAACGGGCAGCCCGGATGGCATCGTCAAGCGTCAGACCGGGCCGGCCGGCCAGGATGTTTTCCCGGATGGACCCGCGGAACAGAAAGTTCTCCTGCAGCACGACACCGAAGCTGGACCGCAAGTGGCGCAGGTTGATGGCGCGTAGGTCGGCGCCATCGATCTTCAGGAAGCCTGAGTACTCCCGGTTGATCCCTTGGAGCAGCCGCGTGATGGTCGATTTGCCGGACCCCGATCGCCCTACCAGACCCAGCATGGTTCCCGCCGGAACATCGAAGGTGATCTTGTTCAAGGCGGGCAGTTTGGTCCCGGGGTAGGTGAAGGTCACGTCCTCGAAGGCTACGGCGCCCGAGAATTTGGGCCGCACGCCAGTTCCGGCATTGTCAATTTCCAACGGCCGGTTCAACACCTCGGCCGCCTGGCCCATGGCGCCGCCGACCTCCTCCCACTCCTCCATGAGGCGCGCGAGGCCGACCAGCGGGGCGCTGACGCGTTGTGACAGCATCATGAACGCGAACAGACCGCCCGCGGCCATCCCGGTATCGTCCGTCAAGGCCATGTAGGCGCCAATCATGACGATCCCGATCCACATGAACCGCTCGATCGGCGTTACCAACGTCTGTGGCCAGTTGGAAAGCTTCCCCAACGCCAGACGCCATTTACCGGCTTCTGCCACGCGCTCGTCCCAAAGGGCTTTGCGCTGCGGTTCCAAGGCGAGGGATTTGACCGTCTTGATGCCGAAGATCGTTTCACCCAGGGCCGCGTGCTTGTTGGTTTCAGCAGCGATGACGCGCCCAAAGATTACCCGGATTGGCCGCAGATAAGCGACGATAACCAGCATGATCAACGCGGCGCAAACAAATACGATCCACGCCAAAGTCGCATTCAGCCAGAACAGAATTGGGGCGAGTACCGCCAGCGTAATCATGTCGAGGAACGTTGTCATCAGCTTGCCGGTGATGAACTGCCTGACCTGATGGATCTGCGAGACCTTGTGCATTGTCTCGCCAGCCGGGTGCCGTTCGAAATAGTCCAGCGGCAGCCGGATCAGGCGATTGAACACATGCAGATTAAGTTTGGCATCCACCCGTACGCCGACCACCAGAATGATCAACCTCCGCGCGTGGCCGAGCAGCGTTTCATACAGGATCATGATCGTCAGGATCGCCGATATCAGCGCTAGCGTTGAGTAACTGTGATGGGTCAAGACCTTGTCGACCACGGTCATGACGATGAACGGCGGGAAGATAGTCAGCAAACTGATCGCGAGCGAGGCAATGAACATATCCCGAAGGGCTTTCCCTTCCAGCGCCACCAGGCCGAACAACCAACGCAGGGTGAACGGCGGGTCGGCTTCCGCGTGGCCGCGCTGGGCGCGCAACAGAATAGCCTCGCCGTTCCAGACCTCTGCCAGCCGCATCTCATCGACGGGTACCGGCGGGTCGGCTTCCGGCGCGCGCGGGTCGCGCACCATCACGATCTTATGTTCGGCGTTCGCGCCGGTCAGCAATCCGGCCGTGCCGTCGGTGAACAGCAGAACCACCGGCCCGGTGTCCTGGAAGCTCATCAGGTGGCGCCACCGCAACCGCACCGCGCGAGACCACATGCCGGCATTCTGCGCCCAGGTCGACAATGCCGCCGCGCTGGGTATCGGCTCCCCGCCCTCGCCTCGGAACTCGATGGGGTCCAATTCCAGCCCGTAGTAGCGGCCGGCCATCATCATCGCCAGCAGACGCGGATGGATAGGACCCGCGCGCGGCGTGTCCGATCCCATGGACATGCCTGGATCGGCTCCATCGCCGCCGCCGCCCGATTGGGCGAGCGGAGCGCCGGGCTGCCGACCCAACCCGGGCTGGCCGGGAGTGTGTCCGTCAGAAATATCCACGAGCCAACCCTTCTAGCCCATCTTAGTCACCGCATAGCAGGGATTCAGAAACGGGCATGGTACAACCATCTGGAATCGCTTAGAGATTGGGTGCTGACGCCACTCTCCAGCCCCGGACAGAATCTGCCATGCCCGCCGCCGATGACGATACGCTTTTCCCGTTCAC
>CAINEA010000268.1 GCA_903847525.1 uncultured Acetobacteraceae bacterium
CAGGTGCTGACGCTGCTGCGCTGGTCGGAGAACGCCGCAGAGGACACGCCGCGCACGATCGACGGCGACGCAGTGAAGGCGGCGGCGGCCCTGTGGGGCGACTATTTCCAGCATCATGCCTTCACCGTGTTCAACCAGGCCGGCAAGACCGACCGCGACCGGCTCGCCCGCCGCGTTGCGCGCTGGCTGCTGGGGGCCGGGATCAACCAGGTGTCGCGTCAGGACGTGCGCCGCGATGCCCTGGCCCAATCCGTCGACACCGCCGAGACCGACCGCACTATCGAACGCCTGGTGCAGGCGGGCATCCTCCGCCTTGTCGAGCGCGAACCCACCACCAAGGCCGGCCGCCCGCCCCGGCGCTGGGACGTCCATCCGACGGTGAGCGGTGTGCCGGTCGAGGTGCGCAAGCGCTCCGTGAACGACTTCAACTGACGACGGATCACCAGCGGGAATTGCCGGAATCGATTCCGGCAATTTCTGCTGGTGGTTTGCGCGACTATCCTGCGCCTCGAAGACGCCGCCTTCCTCCGCCCGGCCAAGCGCCTGTCCCCCGGGAGCGCCGGCCGCCCGTCGAAGCGCTACGACGTCAACCCGGCGTTGTGGGCGGAGTGATGCGGGGGCTGCCGGATTTGCGCGAATCGATTTCCGCAATTTCGGCAGGGCCTCAGGGAGCGGATCTATCCGCGTGTCAGGCTGTCTGGTTACCCCTTGATGGCAGACATGGAGCGAACATCACGAGATGTCCGTTAAGGGCCGAGGCTGTGTGAAAACCCTCTCGTGAGTTAGAATCTCGCCGACACTGCTTCGGAGTATGAGATGAAGCGCTTCGTCGAGGGTGAAGATCGCCGGCAGGCCGTCCTGCTTCCAGAATATCTGGATGACTATGTCTTGGAGGAGAACCCGGTCCGGGTGATCGACGTGTTCGTCGAGGAGCTGGACCTCGGGGCGCTGGGGTTCGAGGGCGTGGTTCCCGAGGCGACTGGGCGCCCGGCCTATCATCCGGGCCTGCTGCTGAAGATCTACGTTTATGGCTACATCAACCAGATCGCTTCGAGCCGGCGGCTGGAGCGGGAGGCTCAGCGCAACGTCGAGCTGATGTGGCTGACGGGGCGCCTGGCGCCAGACTTCAAGACCATCGCGGACTTCAGGAAGGACAACGGCCCGGCGATCCGGGCGACCTGCCGGCGGTTCATCGATCTGTGTCGGCGACTGGATCTGTTCAGCCACGCCGTGGCGGCGATCGACGGCAGCAAGTTCAAGGCGGTGAACGCGAGGGACAAGAACTTCACCAGGGCCAAGCTGAAGAAGCGGATGGAGCAGGTCGAGGCCAGCATAGAGCGCTACATGAGTGCCTTGGAGACAGCAGACCGGCAGGAGGGTGAGCTGGCGCAGGGGAGGACGGTCCGCCTGAAGGACAAGATCGCGGTACTGCGCGAGCAGATGGCGGCGTTCGAAGCCCTCGAGCCGGTGGTGCAGGCTGCGCCAGATCAGCAGGTCTCGCTGACCGACCCGGACGCCCGTTCGATGGCGACGAGCGGGCGCGGGAGCGGCACGGTCGGTTACAACGTCCAGGCCGCCGTCGATGCCAAGCATCACCTGATCGTGGCCCATGAGGTGACCAACGTCGGCAACGATCGCGCTCAACTGGCGAACATGGCTGGCCAGGCCAAGGCGGCGATGGGCATCGACAAGCTCGATGTGCTGGCCGACCGCGGCTACTTCGACAGCGAAGAGGTGCTGACGTGTGAACCCCTTGGCGTCACCCCCTACGTGCCCAAGCCGCTCACCTCGGGTGCCAAGGCCAAAGGACGCTTCGGGAAGCAGGACTTCGTCTACCTGGCCGACGACGACGTCTATCGCTGCCCGGCTGGCGAGCAGTTAACCCGCCGCTTCAGCTCGGTGGAAGATAGGATGACCTTGCACACCTACTGGACGACCCGGTGCGGCAACTGCCCGCTGAAGCCACGATGCACGACCGGCAAGGAGCGCCGGATCAAGCGCTGGGAGCATGAGGCGGTGATCGACGCCATGCAGGAGCGGCTGGATCGAACACCGCACGCCATGCGCATCCGCCGCGCCACCGTCGAGCATCCCTTCGGCACGCTCAAGGCCTGGATGGGATCGACCCACTTCAAAACCCGGACCCTCGAAAAGGTCAAAACGGAAATGAGCCTCCACGTGCTGGCCTACAATCTGAAGCGGATGATCGCGATCCTTGGCATCCAGCCGCTGATGCAGGCGATCCGGGCCTGAACGGTCCTGCGATCCATCACGCCGATATAGAAACCAGCCCCTGCACCGCTAACGCCGCGTTCTCACACAGCCTCGGCCCTAAGCGGACATTGAAAGGGTCCTGACGGACGTCCGCTTTCGACCCAGGAGCAGACAAGTTCAATTCGTCTAACCCCAAGCCTGCTTGCGAGCTGGCGGTCTAACCAAGTCGCGCTGCCGCCGTCGCGTTCGCTTTCTGACGGCGCTCGATCATCGGGCCCATCATCGCGCGCACCTGCGCGGTGCGTTCGGGGCCGGCCTTCTCGGGGCTGCCCGACTGGAAGGGCGGCTGCGGGTCGTATTCCAGGCCGAGCTGTACGGACTTGGCGACATCCTCGCCCGCGATCTCGGCAAGAAGCGTGAGGCCGAAGTCGATGCCCGCCGTGACGCCGCCGCCGGAGAAGCGGTTGCGGTCATGGACGACGCGCTCGGCCACGGGGATCGCGCCGAACGCCGATAACAGATCGCGCGAAGCCCAGTGGCAGGCCGACTTGTAGCCCTTCAGCAGACCCGCCGCGCCCAGCACCAGCGAGCCGGTGCAGACCGACGTGA
>CAINEA010000269.1 GCA_903847525.1 uncultured Acetobacteraceae bacterium
ACGCACCGCCACGGTCAGTCCGAAGCCGTAACCCGGGCCCGGCGCGAAGTTCGGCCCCTGTGACAAGGCCGGCCCCAAATGGTCGGAACCCATCAACTCGATCGACTTGCGCGACAACAACCGCACGCCATTCATCTCGCCGCCATTCGCCAGCATCAGCGCGAAACGCATGTAGTCGGGCGCCGTGGACAGCAGCCCCTCCCCGCCACCCAGAAAAGTACGTGCATGGGTGACGTCGGTCAGTTTCGCAGTTTCACCGGTATCCGGATCCGGACCCGGCTGGGCCACACGGTTCAGCTTATCCGCTGGCACGTTGAAGAACGTGTCGGTCATGCCGAGCGGCTTGAAGATCCGTTGTTCCATGAACGTGTCTGCGCGCTGACCGGAGACGACCTCTACCAGTGCCAGCAGCACGTCGATGGACCGGCCGTATTCCCAGCTGGTGCCCGGTTGAAACATCAGCGGCAGCTTGCCCAGTTCTTCGACCATCTGTTGATCGGTCAGGCGCTCGGATAGCGGCCTGTCGTTGCCGCCGGACAACTGCAATCCCAGTCCGGCCTTGGCCATAGCCTGCTCAGCGGCCGAACTGCCACCGCCATAGGTAATGCCAGAGGTATGGCGCATCAGATCCTGGATGGTGATCTCCCGGTTCGCCGGCACGGTGCTGACGACCCGCCTGCCCTGCGCGTCGACCGTCTCCATCATCACCTTGGGACTTTTCAGCGCCGGCAGGTACTTCGACACCGGATCGGTCAGGCGGATCTTGCCTTCCTCCATCAGCATCAGGACGGCCACTCCGGTGACCGGCTTGGTCATGGAGTACATGCGGAAGATACTGTCCTTCTGCATCGGCGCTCCGCTGGCCGGATCAAGTACGCCGAACGCCTCATGGTAAACCACCCGGCCGTTCCGGGCGAGCATGACCACCGCCCCGGGAATGCGCTTGGCGTCGGTATCGGCCTTGAACATCTGGCTGATACGGTCGAGCCGGCCGATACCGACGTCCGCAGGCGCAGCGGTCGGCAGATCGGCGGCAAAGCCGGCAGACGCGAGCAACAGCCAGGCGCTCGCGGCGAACAGCGTTCGCTTCATGATCGTTTCCTTTTTTGTTTTGTAGCTCTTGGATTGGCGGCGCTAGATGAAGTGCATGCCGCCGTTCAGTTGGATCGTCTGGCCGGCCATGTAGGCGTTGCCGATCACCATCAGTGTCGCCTGGGCCACTTCCTCGGATGTGCCAAGCCGGCCGAGCGGAACCCGTGGGGCAAGTTCATCGCGCCGTGAACCGATCATGTCGGTATCGATCAACGAGGGCGCCACCGCATTCACGGTAATCCCATCCCGCACCAGACGCGCCGCATAGCCGCGGGTCAGCCCCTCCATACCGGCTTTGGACGCGTTGTAGTGCACACCGATCGCCCCGGTGCCACGCGCCGCGCCCGACGAGATGTTGACGATCCGCCCCCATTTGCGCGCGCGCATGGAGGACAGCACTGCCTGGGTGCAAAGAAACACCGATTTTAGATTGACCGCGATGGTCCGGTCGAAATCCGCCTCCGTCAGATTGTCCAATCCCCGGGTCAGCGCCAGGCCGGCATTGTTGACCAGGATATCCACGGGGCCGAGCTTTTCCCCGGTCTCCGCCATCATCGCTTCCACCTGTGCCGCATCGGATACATCGGCGCCCACAGCGATGGCGTGTCGGCCCAGCTGCTGCACCGAGGCCACTACAGCCTCGGCCGCGTCGGAGCGCCTGGCGAAATTCACCGATACGTCCGCGCCGGCTTCCGCCAGCGCGATCGCGATCGCCCGGCCGATCCCGCGCGAACCGCCCGTGACCAGGGCAACCCGCCCGCTCAGGTTTGGGACGATGGACATGCTCAGCCCTTCGCCAGTCGCTTTTCGACGAATTCCAGCCGGTCCTGGCCCCAGAAGATATCCTCGCCGATGACATAGGTCGGTGCCCCGAACACGCCCCGATCCAGCGCAGCCTTAGTGTCGGTCATCCGTCGTTCCGCCCATTTCGGATCGGCGCCCAGCTTCATCACCGCATCGCCATCCAAGCCGACATCGCGGATCAGTTGCGCCAGGGTCGCCGGGTCGCCGGTGTTCTTCTCCTCCTGCCACAGCGCCTTCAGCACCCGGTGGGCGAGCGCTATGGCCAGCCCATCGCCGATGGTCTCCCGCACCGCGATGGTACAGCACGCCGCCGGCAATTCGTTCGCGGGAAAGAATTTCGGCTGGATGTGGATCGGCTCACCCACCGCTTCCCGCCAGCGGGCCAGTTCCTGCAACCGGTAGGCCTGGCGCTGCGGCGCCCGCTTGGGCAGCGGCAGACCGCCCGATGCGGGAAAGATCGTGCCGAAATCCACCGGCCAGATACGCAGGCTGGCACCATGATTCACCGCCATCGCCTCGATCCTGGCCGCACCGAGGTGCGTCCAGGGCGAGTTCAACGATGCATAATAGTCGATATGCAATGCCACGATCGGTTCAGCCGTTCTGCAGGACGTGGATCACCCGACCGGCCAACTTGTCGCGGGTCTTGGCGCCATACGCGGCCATATGGGCGGATGCGCCATGCGCCTTCAGATCTTCCATCGTCGCCCATTTCTCAATGACGACGAAGCTGTCCGGGCCTAGCGGCGTCTGTAGCGCACCGACGCCTTCGGCATCGATCGCGGGGCCGTATTCGATGCAGCCCTTCTCGGCGTGCACCGCCGGCATGTTGGCATGGAAGGCTTCCAGAACCTCGGCGCGCAAGCCGGGCTTGGTGGTGATCATGGCGAGAACATGGATCATTGTCGGTTCCTCCGTTTGGATTTGTCCGCCCGTTCCCGGGCGATGGTGGGATTTAAGCCCAACGCAGATTCCAGGGATAGGGTGAGGTCCCTTGCAGCAGTCCAACAAGGTTTTTTCGGTGCGCGGTCAGGATGAAAAACCGGCCAAGGACCACAGTGGGAACCGTGTTCAGCGCCTCCTGGTGGATCTCGGTCACCAGGCGGTTGCGGTCGGCCTGATCCGGCGCGCGCAGCCATTGTGCGGTCAGGGCCTCGATGGTTTCATTTGAGTACCACCCCGCCCAGCCCTTGGCGCCAAGACCGCGCAGCACCACGCTGATCGACGGATCGGCGAAGGAGGTTCCCAGCCACCAATTGTGAAACACCGACCAGCCCCCCTTGTCGACCGGATCGGCTTTCGTGCGCCGCTGCGCCAGCGTGTTCCAGTCCATCTCCTGCATCTCGACATTCAGGCCGAGTTTCTTGAACAGATCGAAGGTCACATGTCCGAACGGCGAGATGGTGGCGACGTCGCCGGGGTTCAGGATGACGATCTTCTCGCCGGCATAGCCGGCCGCCTTGATCTCGGCGCGTGCGGCCGAGAGGTCTCCGGTCATCAAATTCTTGCCAAGCTCCTCGCCATAGGGCGTGCCGCAGGGAAACAGCGCCTTGCAAGTACGGTAGATCGACGGATCGTTGCCCGTGACCGCGCTCATGTAGTCTTCCTGGTTCACCGCCATCTGAACCGCCCGGCGCATCCGTACATTATTGAACGGGGGATTGAGGTGGTTGAAGCGCATCGTGCCGAAGAAGCCCACCGGGTTGAAATTCTCCACCGTCAAGTCGGGCGATTTGCGCAACAGCGGCAGCAGGTCGGGCTGCACCTGTTCCCACCAATGCACCTCTCCGGTCTGCAACGCGGCAGATGCCGTGGAGGCGTCGGGAATGATGCGCCATTCGATGCGTTCGATATTGGCGACCTTGCCGCCCGACGCCCAATCCGGCTTTTCCTGGCGGGGCACGTAGCCGGTGAACTTCGTGTAGGCACCGCTGCTGCCGGAGACGAACTCGTCCTTCAGGAATCGATACGGTCCCGACCCGACCATTTCCTTGATCTGCAGTTGCGGATCGATGTTGGCCAGCCGCTCCGGCAGCATCACCGGCAGCATTCCATTCGGCTTGGCCAGCGCGTTCAGCAGCAGGGGGAAAGGCGATTTCAGCGTGATGCGGATCGTGCGGTCGTCGGGCGTGCCGAACTTATCCACGAAGGCACCGAGCGTCTGGCCCAACACGTCACGCGCCGTCCAGCGTTTCAGGCTGGCCACACAATCGCGAGCCAGCACAGGTTCGCCGTCGTGAAATTTCAATCCATCGCGCAGTTGAATGTCCCACACCCGGCCATCATCGGAAACGGTATGGCCCGCGGCCATCTGCGGTTTTGGCTGCTGCTGGCTGTCTATTCCGTACAGCGTATCGAATACGTAATACCCATGCGTGATGGAAACCTGCGTGGTGGTGAACGACGGGTCCAGTACCGACAGGTCGGCGGTGGGCACGTAGCGCAGGACCTTGTCCGCTGCTCCCTGGCCGATCGCGAAACCGGACGGCAGTGATGCGGTAACCGCAGCGGCACCAGCCGCACGCAGAAGGGTACGTCGTTTCATGGTCAATTCTCCCTCGACCGTCAGCCGCTTCTTGCGCGGTCTATTACAAGCTTAGCCGATGAGGACGCTAGGTCGAGGGGGGTATTTACCTTACCGCCAGCCAGTTCAGCACGCCCTCCGCCGCGGCGAGGCCCGTCGCCAAGGTCGCTTGCAGCAAGTAGCCGCCGGTCGGCGCTTCCCAGTCCAGCATTTCTCCGGCCGCGAATACCCCGGGCAGGCGATGGAGCATGAAATTCGTATCTAGTTCGCTCCGCGCGATACCGCCGGCGGTGGAGATCGCACGCTCGATCGGCTGCGGGCCGACCAGGGTCACGGGAACGGCCTTGATCAACGCGGCCAATGCCCCGGGCTCACGCGGCAGTGCGGCCCGGGCTGCCTCGCGCAGCAATCCGATTGCCGCGGGTGACAAATGCAGCGCCTTGCGCAAGGCGTTGCTGACCGACTCCCGCTGACGCACATTGGACAGGCGTTGGATCAGTTCCGGCTCGCGCATTTCCGGCCGCAGATCGATGTGCAGAATGGCCGGCACATCCGAGTCGAGAGCATCGCGCAGGAAGGTGGACAGCGCATAGATCGCACCGCCTTCGATGCCATAATCCGTTATCACCGCTTCACCACGCACAGACCGCTCGTCAAAACTTAACCGGATCGACTTTAGCGGCTGCCCGGCGAAGCGGCTGCGAAAATGCTTGCTCCAGTCGACGGTGAAGCCGCAATTTGCCGGACGCAGCGGGACAACCCCGATTTCTTTTCGGGCGAGGATTTTCGTCCAGCTCCCCGTGGCGCCAAGGCGGGGCCAGCTGGCGCCACCCAATGCCAGGACCGTGGCATCGGCCCGCACCGGGGCGGCTTCCGCGAACAGGAGTTCACCCTTGTCCGTCCATCCTTCCCATTCTCGGCGCGTGTTCAGTTGCACCCCCTGCCCCGCCAGTCGGTGCAGCCAGGTGCGCAGCAGCGGCGATGCTTTTTTCGAGGCCGGAAACACCCGCCCACTACTGCCGACGAAGGTCGGCTCGCCCAACTCTGCCGACCAGGCCCGCAACGCTTCGGGCGGAAAGGCATGGATCGCCGGCGTCAGCCACGCCTCGGCAGACCCATAACGGCCAAGGAAGGTACCCAGGCCTTCGCTGTGCGTCAGGTTCAGCCCGCCGCGCCCGGCCATGAGCAGCTTTCGGCCCGCCGACGGCATGCGATCGAACAGACTGACCCTCAGTCCGGCCCGGCTCAACCGATCGGCCGCCATCAGACCGGCCGGGCCAGCCCCGATGACGGCAACCGTACTCGTATTCGGGTTGGACGAGGTCAAATGGTCGGCAGGCCGAGCGCGTTCCAGCCTTCCATGCCGCCGCGCAGCACCGAAACCTCTTTCGCGCCAGCATCGCGCAACAGGCGCGCTGCGGCGGCAGAACGACGGTCCGTTTTGCAGACCGCCACAATCGCCTGGGTTTGTGCGAGCATTTCCTGAAGGTTCCCCGCCAATGCATCCAAAGGCAGGTTGCGAGCACCTTCAATATGCCCGAGCGGACCGATAAATTCATCCGGGCCGCGCACGTCTAGGATCAGGGGCGCGGGGGCCGCAGCGAGCCTCACGACAAGCTCCAGCGCTTCGACCCAGGTTTCAGACTGCGGTTCGGACTTCTGGAAGATACGGGAGAATACCGACATTGCTTCGCGTCCTACCCCGCCCGTTCGTCCGAATTGACGCCGAGCTGCTTCAGCTTGCGATGCAGCGCGCTTCGCTCCATGCCGACGAATTGCGCTGTGCGGCTGATGTTGCCGCCAAAACGTAGAAGTTGGGCATGCAGGTATTGTGTCTCGAACAGATCTCGCGCCTCGCGTAGCGGCAGCGCCATGATATCGGCGGCAGGGTCGATCGTCAGCAGCGCCGGCGCGGAGGAACCGATTTCCGGCGGCAGCATGTCCGCCCGGATCGGATCGCCATTGCCGCCCGGCGCCATGATCAGAAGCCAGTCCATCAGGTTGCGCAGCTGGCGCACATTGCCCGGCCAGTCATAGGCCTGCAGCGCGGTCAGGGTATCGGCGGAGAGCTCCCGGGCGGACATGCCGGAGGTTTCCGCCGATCGGGCGATAAACTGACGCGCAAGCTCCGGCACATCTTCTCGCCGTTCCTTGAGGCTCGGCACGCGCAGCGGTACCACCGCCAGACGATAGTACAGATCCTCTCGAAACCGCCCGGCGGTGATTTCCTCGGTCAAATCCTTGTTGCTGGTGGCAATGACCCGCACATCCACTTTCACCCGGTTCGAACCACCAAGCCGCTCGAAGGTCTGGTCCTGCAAGGCGCGCACGATCTTGCCCTGGGTTTCCACCGGCATGTCCGAGACTTCGTCCAGCAGCAGCGTACCGCCATGGGCTCGCTCCAGCACCCCGGCGCGGCGCGGATGGGCCACGGGATCGTTGCCGGCCTCCACGCCGAACAGTTCTTCCTCGAACCGAGCCGGATTAAGAGTGGCGCAGTTCAGCACCACAAACGGCGCATCGGCACGCCGCGAAAGGCTGTGAATCATGCGCGCCACGACTTCCTTGCCCGACCCGGCAGCCCCCGTGATCAGCACGCGCGATCCGGTCGGCGCAACCCGTTCCACACTGGCGCGCAACTGCACGATTGCCTGGCTTTCGCCTGTCAGCGTGGTTTCCGGTCCGGCCCGCAACCGCAGTTCCGCGTTCTCGCGCGCCAGAGATGCCGCCTGCAGCGCACGGCGCACGATCAGCAGCAGCCGATCGGACTGGAATGGCTTCTCGATAAAGTCATAGGCGCCGCGCTGGATCGCGGTCACCGCCGTTTCGATGTTGCCATGGCCGGAGATCATCACCACCGGCACATGCGGTTCCTCGCTGTGCAGCGCCTGGAGAATGCCGAGACCGTCGAGGCGGGAGCCCTGCAGCCAGACATCGAGGATCACCAAGGACGGCCGGCGGACACGGAATGCGGCGATGGTGGCGGTCGAGTCCGCGGCCTGCCGGGTCTCATAGCCTTCGTCGCGCAACACGCCCTCGATGAGCATCCGAATGTCCGGTTCATCGTCGACGATCAGGATTTCATGCGCCATTGGATACCTTCACGCCGTCGCGCGCTTGATGGTCTCAGCCGATCGGCTGGCAGCGGAGGGTGCCTCAGGCTGCGGCGAGTCGCCCATTCCCGTGTTCAGCAAACCGGCGTTCTGCGAACCAGGGTTCTGCAAAATGGCATTTTGCAAACTCGCCCCAGGCAACACCAGCGTCACCCGGGCTCCCGGACCATCGGGGCGGTCCTCGAGCAGGACCTCCCCGTCATGGTCCTCGAGGATCTTTTTGACGATGGCCAGGCCAAGACCGGTGCCCTTCGGCTTGTGGGTGACATAGGGCTCGGTCAAGCGCGCCCTGTCCTCCTGCGGCAGTCCAATTCCGTCGTCGCTGACTGTGATCCGCACAGTGTCCGCGCCATTGCGTCCGGTGACCGAGTTCACCGCCAGCGTAATCCGGCCGGCCCCAGGGCGTGCGGCCACGGCATCCGCCGCGTTCTGCAGCAGATTGGTCAGGGCCTGCACCAGCATGCGCCGGTCGCACGGCGCGATGGGGCCTTGCTCGGGGATATCCGTGGTCCAAACGATCTGCGGCCGGGCGGTTTTTTGCAGCACCAGCGCCTCACGCGCGACGCGGCCGATATCTTCCGGCTTGATCACTGGATTGGGCATGCGGGCGAAAGCGGAGAATTCATCCACCATGCGGCCGATATCGCCGACGCTCCGCACGATCGTATCGGCGCACTGCACGAACGTCTCTGGGTCCGAGGTGATCTCTTTGGCGAAACGCCGCTTCAGACGTTCGGCGGACAATTGAATCGGCGTCAGCGGGTTCTTGATCTCGTGCGCGATCCGACGGGCGACGTCCGACCAGGCGGCCTTGCGCTGCGCAGATTGCAGTTCGGTGATGTCGTCAAAGGTCACCACGAAGCCGTCCGTGCGTCCGCCGGTCAGGTCCGCACCGATCCGCACCAGAAGAGTGCGCCGTCGGCTCGAGGGTCCGATCTGGATCTCCGCGGTGCGGGCGCGCTCCGGCGCGGCCTGCGCCTGGCGCATCAACTCGACAAACTCCGGCACCACGCTGCCGAGTTCCTGCCCGATGGCGCCCAGCAAATCGGTTCCCAGCAGATCTCGCGCGGTGTGGTTCGGCAGCTCGATCCGGCCACTGGCATCGAGGCCGATGACGCCGGCGGATACACCGGACAGCACCGTCTCGGTAAACCGCCGCCGCTCGTCAATCTGGCTGTAGGCGTCCATCAGTTCGGCGCGCTGGGCCGCGAGTTGCCCGGTCATGCGGTTGAAGGCGCGCGACAGTCCGGCGATTTCGTCCTGGGTCTTGGCCTCGGGCACGCGGACTTGCAGGTCGCCGCTGCGCACGCGCTCGGCCGCGTGGATCAGCCGGCCAATTGGCCGGGCGATCTGATTGGCCATAACCAGGCCGATCAGCACTGCCGCGGACAACACCAGCAACGCGACGATGGCGAAGATCCATGCAAAGGCTATCTGCAGCCACGATCTGTTCTCATCGAGCCGGTTGTATTCCGCGACCGCATTTTCGGTCTGTTCCATGTAGGCCAGGATTTGCGGATCGACCGGTCGGCCGATCACCAGCATCAGCGGCGGCGTCGACTCCAGTTGCACCACCGCGCGAACCCGTGCGCCGTCATCGGCGTTCAGCACGGCGACATCCCCAGCCCGCGCCCGCTCGGTCGCCCAGGCCGGCGGCGGTTCGGTGCCCATGCCTTCCAGCAATCCCGCCGACGCCATGATCTGGCCGGTCACCGGCTCGAAGATCACCGCCTCCATCAGCCCACGCAATGCGGTTTGCGTGGCCAGCAATTCGGCGAAAGCAGCGGGGTCGGTAGAGATGTAGGGACCGGCGCGGGTGATGTCGTTGCCCATTTCCAACGCGACGGAGCGGATGTTGTTGCGATGCTCCTCCAGATAGCCGCGCGAGGCCTGGAGCGATGCGTCCAGCGCCGCACGAACCGGATCGTTGAACCATGCCTGGATTCCAAAATGGAAAAATGTGACCGCGAACGCCGCAACAACGATGGTCGGCGCCACCGCGACACCGCTGAACAGCAGCACCAGGCGGACATGCAGCCGTGAGCCCGCGGAACCGCGCCGGCGCTCCACCCAGACGCGGGTTAGCCGACCTGCCAGCACGGCTCCAAGCAACAGCAATACCGAGAGATTGGCCAGTACCAGGCCGACGCTGAGACCGGG
>CAINEA010000270.1 GCA_903847525.1 uncultured Acetobacteraceae bacterium
GAAAAAGCGCTATAACTTCGTTGCCCCCTCGCACGGGTGGGGGGATGTGGAACTGGCCGGAGTCTCTCTTAACTCACCCGGATTCCTGTCCAACGAATGGGGTCCACCTGATTGATCCATCGTCGGGGAACGAGAGAACACCCAGCCGAGTGAACGGTCAGGATAGCCTATCGCCGCAGTCTGGTACGCAGGATCGACATACAGGATCAAGTACGAGAATGAGATCGGCCAAAAAAATTGAACCCGCCATTGGGCGTTGTTGGTCTCCGGCACCACGCTGGCGACGCTGGTGGCGAATTGTTCCGGTCCGGTGAAATCCTTGTCGTGATAACCGAATACCGTGTCGATCCGTCCGTCCGGCAGCATCGTGTAGGCATCATAGCTGCCAACGGCACCCGCCTCGGCAAAATAGGGGATGTTGGCGATCACGAACCATTTTCCCATGTAGCGCTCAATATCCACCTGCGGCGCAAGGGACACAGGCGCGGAGGGCGCACAGGCGACTAGGCCGGCCGCGACGGGCAGGAGCAACAGGAAAGCACGGACGAACTGCATCATTCTTCTCCACACGACCACCGGACCGGATGTGACTCCGTCCTACCTTATTACGAGCCGGTTCCCGATCTGGATGGAGACGGATCGCGGTTCTGGTCCAACCGTGTTCATGGCGACGCGGGATGCAGTTCTGATCCGGACACCCCGTCCGTGCCGTTCGCGATCGAATCCCCCGGCACCCGCATAACAGTCTCACGCGCGTCCGATTCAGGAACGCCATCGGCCGCAGTACCCGTTATGCGGCCATCCACGACGTCGATGATGCGATCACATCTTCGCGCCAAATCCAGATTATGGGTGACGATCAGGAAGGATGTGCCGCTTTCGCGATTAACCTGTCGCATCAGTTCAAACACGCTATCGGCTGACTTCGAATCCAGATTGCCGGTCGGCTCATCCGCCAACACAAGATCGGGGTTCATCGCCAGCGCTCGCGCAACCGCAACGCGTTGCTGCTGCCCACCCGACATATTCATCGCGAGATTTCCCGCGACCTTCGACAGCCCGACACGTGCCATCAGGTCGCTGGCGCGACGCGTGATATCGGCGCTGGGGAAGCCTCGGTCCACTAGCATCGGCATCATCACGTTCTCCAGGGCGGTAAACGCCGAGATCAGGTGATGGTCCTGGAATATGAAGCCGATCGTATGGCCCCGCAAACGGGTGATCGCGGTATCGCCCAGCAAGCCGGTATCCTGACCCTTGATCGTCAGCCGGCCTGACGTGGGCCGATCGAGCAGGCCGACGATATTGAGCAGCGTGCTCTTCCCGGAACCCGATGGGCCCATCAGCGCCAGAAACTCACTCTTTTCCAGCCGAAGGTCGATGTCGTGCAACACCTCCGTTTCCGATGGCATGCCGATATTATAGGCCTTGCAGACCTTATCGAGCCGCAGGACCTCGTCAGCCACGGATTGCCACCACGGGATCGAGCTTGGCCGCGCGCAACGCCGGCGCCATGGCCGCAAGGAGCCCTGTCAGGGTGGCCAGAATGGCGGCGTAGACAAAAAGGCTACGTTCCAGAATCAACGGAAACAATTCCGTGCCGTCTGCCTGCTTGACGACCGAATGCCAGTAGATGAGCCCCCCCGCACCGATGGCCGAACCGATCAGTGCCCCGACGAAGCCCAGCAATCCCCCCTGCAGCAGGAAGATTCGCAGAATCTGCCCGCGCGATGTTCCCATTGCCCGCAGGATACCGATGTCCTTCGAGCGTTGAATGACGGAAACGACCAGGACGGCCGCAATCCCGAAAGCGACCGACAGCGCGACAAAGGTCCGGATCAACGTGTTGGAGGTTTTTTGTGCCTGAATGGCGGTAAAGAACTGCGCGTTCGTCTTGATCCAGCTTTCGGCCTTGACCGCATTCGATGCCTGGATCTCTACCGCCAGCGTCTCGGCCGCGTAGATATCCTGCACGGTCATGTCGATCGTCGTGACGCCGCCGATGATCCCCATCAGCGATTGCGCTGTCCGCAACGCGACATAGGTGTTGCGTTCATTGACACTCTTGTTCCCGAGATCGACCAACCCGGTAATGGTCAGAACCACGTTCGTGCCCGTGGCCGACTGGACATTCAGCTTGTCTCCGACGGTGGCGCCCAGATCCTTGGCGAGTTCGGTACCCACAATAATGTCCTGGCTGGTCAGCCGCGGGGTTCCGGCAACGATGTAATCCGGTATTTTGACGATCTTGAAATAGGAAGCTGGTTCGACGCCGGATATCGTTATTGCGCGGCTGGCGTCGCCGCGAACGGCCAAGGCCGATCCGGCCATCGTCGGAGAAACCGCCGTGACCTCCTGCATCGCCAGCATCCGGGCGCGGATCTTCGGCCATTGGTCCACCGAGATGACGCGTTGGCTCGGACGCTGAATGACAGGGATCTCGAATTCACCCGGGGCATAGCGTAGCGGCCGGGCGACCTGGTCTGGCGGCAGCAACTGGATCTGCGGTTGCGACGTCAGAACGCGTTTGAGGAAGTTCTCCTGAAGCCCGGTCAGCAGGGCGGACATGAAAACGATCACGCCCACACCGATGGCGATGCCGGTGATGATGAACATCGTCTGCATACGGCCTTCGCGAAGGAACCGCACGGCGGCAATCCATTCGAACGGTACCCAGCCATTCATGGCTGGATCGGCCTTACCCGCTGTCCGATCAGCACCTCTGAACTAGCGGGAATAATGTCATC
>CAINEA010000271.1 GCA_903847525.1 uncultured Acetobacteraceae bacterium
ACCCTGTGCGCCGACCCGAAGACGCTGATCGCGGAACTCCGGCTGGCGTGAGGTGTCGCTGGCTACCTGGGCTGTAACGCCTGGTGACTATATCCGGCTTCCAGGCGAGGGATAGTGTTGATTTAATAACAAGGCCGTGGGGGTTTACTTTCCTGGCAGGGTCTGCGCCTGAGCAGGGCGCCGGTGTGTGCGTGGACCGCCTGGCGCAGTTCTCCATGTTCGCTGCAACTTTATCCGTACAATTGGTTCCGTCTGAACGGATATTGCTATAGAGGTTCGCCGGATACACCTTATGGGCTATCCGATGCACAAATTTCTCGCGGCACTGTCTATCCCGACATTGGCGGTTCTACTCGCCCCGGCCATCGCGTTGGCCGATCCGGCGGCGGCGAGCCAATGCCGCTCCGGGCTGAACGCGGAGGCGGCGCTGATCTACGACAAGGTGCTTCCCCTGGTGACGCCGACGACCGTGCTTCGCGATATGCTGAAGGAGCAGACACGCTCGATGGTGATGGCGGGAAGTGTCGACATGGGCACCGCGCGCGACAGCGCCACGGCGGCCGGGGAATGCCTGCGCGCGCTGCGTCAATAGCCGTTCAGCGCATGGAACTGAACCTCAGCTTCGCCCAGATCGGCCATCTTCTGGAGGGGCTTCCAAATAAGTCGGCGGCGGCCGTGCTGCCGCTGATCGTGCTGGCGATCGTCTCGGAGATGGCGGTGGTGGTGGCACGGGGCGGGCAATATCCCTGGAAGGGCAGCCTGGTTTCCGCGGGCGTCGCGCTCGGGCACACGATCGCCCAGGCGGCCGCGCAGGGGCTGGTACTGGGGATCATCGCCGCCGGGGTCTATCATTGGCGGCTATGGACGATCCCCATTTCCTGGGGGAATTGGCCGGTGCTGGTGGCGCTGTTCCTGCTGGCGGACCTGGCCTTCTATGCGGAGCATCGCTGCGCGCATCGGGTGCGGTTTTTGTGGGCATCCCACAGCGTGCATCACAGCGTTGAGCGGATGGTGTTCACCGCCGCGTTCCGACTGGCGTGGACGCCGGTGCTTTCCGGGGTGTTCCTGTTCTATCTGCCGCTGGTGTGGATCGGCTTCGCGCCGGAATGGGTGTTCGGCATGGCGTCGGCCAGCCTGACCTTCCAGATCTTCGTGCACACCGAATTGCTGCCGCGGATCGGCTGGCTGGAATGGGTGGTGAACACGCCCTCCGCCCACCGGGTCCATCACGCGAGCAACGCGGCCTATATCGACAAGAACTTCGGCGGCGTGCTGCTGATCTGGGACCATTTGTTCGGCAGCTATCAGGCGGAGCGGCCGGATATCGCGATCGCCTACGGCCTGGTGCATCCGCGATCGCGGCCGACCAATCCGGCGGTGATCGCCTATGAGGAACTCTGGCAGGTGATCAAGGATATGATACGGGCGCGGAACTGGCGGGAGCGGCTGGGGTATCTGTTCCGTCCGCCCGGCTGGATGCCGTAGCGCCGGGGTCGGCCGGAACCGGGGCCGGCAGGATGCCGAAGACCTGGACCATGACCCAGGGCATGGTCAGGCCCTGCACGACGATGGTGAACACGACGAGGCCGTAGCAGACGGTGAGCAGCGCGTCGCGAAACGGCGAAGGCGGCAGCGACAGCGCGAGCGCCACCGAGACGCCGCCGCGCAGGCCGCCCCAGCCGAGCACGCCGATGGCGCGCAGGCGGCGGCGGGGGGCCATGGTCATGAAGGCCAGCGGGATGCCGACGCTGACCATGCGAACCAGCAGGGCCAGGGGGATGGCCGCCAGCGTTGCCAGCATCAACACGCCCTGGCGTTCGATGGCCAGCAGTTCCAGGCCGATCATCAGGAACAGCAGGGCATTCAGCACCTCGTCCACCACGGACCAGAAGGTGACGATGGTGCCCGTGGAAACCTTGCTCCCGGCATATTCGCCGGCATGGTTGCCGATCAGCAGCCCGGCGGTGACGACGGCGATGGGGCCGGAGGTTTCGGTCATCTGGGCCAGGGAATAGGTGCAGGCCGCGAGGGCCAGGGAGATGGTGATCTCCAGCGTGTAGTCCTGCACCAGGCGGATGGCGCGATAGGCGATCCAGCCGGTGACGAGCCCGATCGCCAGGCCGCCGGCGACCGCCACGGTAACCTCGGTGAGGGCATGGCCATCGCCGAAATGGAATTTCTCGCCCTTCGTGGTGCCCAGGGCGATCAGGAACATGACGACCGCGACACCGTCATTGAACAGGCTTTCGCCGACGATCAGCATGCGCTCCTGCTCTGGCAGGCCGACGCGGCGGAGCAGGGCCAGCACCACGACAGCATCCGTGGGGGCAAGGATGGCGCCGAGCACGGCGCACCAGTTGAAGGGAACGTCCACCCCGAGCCAGGCGAAGATCCCGCGCATGCCGGCGGCCATGAGCAGGGTGGCCAGGATGACGCTGACCGTGGAGAGGACGAAGATGCCGCGGCGCTGGCGCCTGAGGGCGGCGATGTCGATGTTCAGGCTCCCGGCGAACAGCAGGAAGGCCAGTGCGCCTTGCAGCAGCACGTCCGGCAGATCGGCGGCCCGCAGCAGGTTCCGCGCCCAGAACGTGATGTCGATGCCGGGTATCCAGGAGTCCACCGCCATCAGCAGGCCGGAGGCGATCAGGGCGAAGACCAGCACGCCGATCAGGTTCGGAAGCTTCAGAAGCAAATGGTTGAGCACGCCGAACAGCGCGGCCAGCAGGAGGAGAAGGGAGGCGAGCGGGAAAGAGGTCACGCGTGTGTCCGCTGGCAGGAGGAGGTTGCTCGGGATGGTTCACCGTCCGGCACGGTGCGGGCCGGCGTCAAGGCCCAGGGTGTTTGGCGTGGGTATCGGGCGCGCCGGATGAAGGCATTTATTTGACGGTTTTGTGACATGGCTCACATCGGCGCCCCAACGATCGGCTGTTTGCTGGCCGCGCGGTACTTCGATCGCGGAGCCAGGAGATACGTCGATGAGCTACTTGCGTTCCATGGATGATCTTGTCGCCGGCCATTTTGTTGCCGCGGATCCGGACTGGAACTCGTTCGAACCCGATGGTGTCCTTGATCTGCAAGAACGATCCACGCAGCGGCCGACGCTGACGTGTTTATGGACCCTGGATGCGGTCAGCTTCCGGCCCGTCTGCACCTGGAAGATCGCGGACTGAGCCGCTCACCCTGCCGAGCCGGGGGGGAATTGCGGTAGGCGGTCTCGGCAAACCCCGCCCCTGGTTGTTTATGCCCCGGTATGTGCGATCCTGTCCGCATGGGCCGGGCGGTTGATTGCCTGGCCACGGAATGGCGGATGCGAGTGGTTTGGGCATGATACCGGTTTCGATCGTGACTGGCTTTCTCGGCAGCGGAAAGACCACATTGATCGCGCGCCTGCTGCGGGACAATCGGTTTGCGCGGACGGCGGTCATCGTCAACGAATTCGGCGAGGTCGGGCTCGACCATGAGCTGATGGTGGCGAGCGATGAAAGCTTTATCCAGCTGGCCAGCGGCTGCCTGTGCTGCCCGGTGCGGGGCGATCTGGCGAACACATTGTTGGACCTGGCCGGGCGGGTGGAGGCCGAGACGATGCCGGGGTTCGACCGCGTGCTGATCGAGACCTCGGGGCTGGCGGACCCGGCGCCCATCCTGCATGCGCTGATGACCGATTCGGCGGTGACCGGGCGGTTTGCGATCGATACCGTGCTGGCGCTGGCCGATCGGGTGCATGGCGAGGCGGCGCTGGATCGGCACCCGGAGGCTCGGCGGCAGGCGGCGCTGGCGGATCGGCTGTTGCTGACGAAGGGGGACATTGCCGGTGATTCCTCATCGCTGCGGGAGAGGCTGGCGGCACTGAACCCGTCCGCGCCGGTGCTGGAGGCGGTTTCCGGGCGGATCGATCCGGGGCAGCTGTTCCAGGAGGAAAGTGCTTCCGAGCGGATGGCGCGGTTCGAGGCGTTGCCGGGCGTGAGGGCGGCGTCGCCTTTCGTGCGGGCGGCGCATACCGCGGGAATCGAGACGTTCGTGCTGGTGCGGGAGCGGCCGGTGCCGGCGCTGGCGCTGACTTTGCTGCTGGCGGCGCTGACCGAGCATTGCGGGGCGAGGCTGCTGCGGGTGAAGGGGCTTGTGGACGTGGCGGAGATGGCGGACGGTCCGGCGCTGATCCACGGCGTGGGGCATGTGTTCGAGCCGCCGGTTTGGCTGGAGCGGTGGCCGTCCGGCGATCGGCGGACGCGGCTGGTGTTTATCGTGGAGGGGGTGCCGCTTCATTTCCCGTCCCGGCTGCTGGACGCGATCGAGGCGGAAGTTTTGGAAGAAATGGGGAAAGTTGCATGGAACTGATCGATCTTTCGCGCGAGATTTTTCACCGGACGCAGACGCATCCGTCGCATCCGCCTGTCGTGATGACGGTCTGGGGAGACCATTCGGAGAAGAAGGTCGCTGGGAACACGGTGTTCACGTCCAAGGCGATGTATCTGTCGATGAGCGACCATGCGGGAACGCATGTGGATGCGCCGGTGCATTTCGATCCGCGGCCGGGGGCAGCGAGCATCGATGAGGTGCCGCTGGAGGATTTCTATACGTCGGGCATCTGCCTGGATCTGTCGCATATCCCGCTGAAGCACGCGGCGACGGTTGCGGAGATGGAGGCGGCGCTGGCGGAATCGGGCCAGGAGATCCGTGGGGGCGACACGGTGCTGCTGCACATGGCGACCAATGAGCGGCTGCTGGGCAAGCCGGGGTATCTGCATGATTTCCCGGGCCTGGCGCTGGAATCGGTGCATTGGCTGGCCGATCGGGGGATCAAAATGTTCGGGGTGGAGGCGATTTCCCCGGCGCCGGAGGGCGAGCCTAATTTCCTGGCGCATATGGCCTGCGCGGAGCGGGGGATTACCCATATCGAATGCCTGGCGAATCTGGACAAGCTGGTCGGGCGCGGACGGTTCCGGTTCATCGGGTTTCCGCTGAAGATCCGCGGCGGCACGGCGAGCCCGATCCGGGCGGTGGCGGTGTTCGAGTGAGGCTACAGACACGGCTGACCGAGTTTCTGGGGATCGCGCATCCCATCCTGGGTGCGCCGATGGCGTTCGCGGCCGGCGGGAAGCTGGCGGCGGCGGTTTCGGCGGCGGGGGGGCTGGGGCTGATCGGCGGTGGCTATGGCGACCCGGACTGGGTGGAGCGGGAGTTCGCCGCGGCAGGCAATGCGCGGGTCGGGTGCGGGTTCATCGGCTGGTCGATTGCCGAACGGCCGGAAGCGCTGGAGCGGGCGCTGGCGCATGCGCCAGCGGCGGTGATGGTTTCGTTCGCCGATCCCGCCAGGTTCGCGGGGGCGATCAAGCGGGCCGGCAGTGCGCTGATCTGCCAGGTGCAGACGATGGATCATGCGCGGGCGGCGCTGGACGCAGGGGCGGACATCGTGGTGGCGCAGGGGACCGAGGCGGGCGGGCATGGCGGCAACCGGGCCACCTTCACGCTGGTGCCGGAGGTAGCCGATTTGCTGGCGGGGCGCAGTCCGGACACCCTGCTGGTAGCGGCCGGCGGGGTGGCCGACGGGCGTGGGCTCGCGGCGGCGTTGATGCTGGGGGCGGATGGGGTGCTGGTCGGCTCGCGGTTCTGGGCGAGCCCCGAGGCGGCGGTGCACGCCAACCACCACGACGCCGCCCTCGCGGCGAACGGGGACGGCACGATCCGGCAGCGGGCCACGGATATCGCGCGGCTGCTGGACTGGCCGGCGGAATTTACCGGCCGGGTATTGAGGAACGATTTCACCGAACGCTGGCACGGGCGGGAGGATGAACTGCGTGTCCAGGCGGAGCGGCTCAACCCAGCCTATATGGCGGGCGTCGCGGCGGGCGATCCGGACAATGTGGGCGTCTGGGTGGGCGAGGCCACCGGGATGATCCACGCCATCGCGCCGGCCGGGGAGATCGTTGCCGGAATGGTGGCACAGGCGGCGGCGCTGCTTTCGCGGCGTGGGCCTGGGCTGGTGAGGTAAACGGCACGGCTACTATCGGGGCGCCTCCCGCGCTAGGTTTGGCGACTGTCATAGTACTGGACGTGCCCCGATGAACCCTTTCTGGAGCCAGCTTGCGCGTGAGCTTTCGCCCTATGTACCGGGCGAGCAGCCGCGCATGGAAAACCTGGTGAAGCTCAATACCAACGAAAGCCCGTTCGGGCCCTCGCCGCTTGCGCTGGCGGCCATGCGGGAAGCCGCGGCCGATACGCTGCGGCTGTACCCCGATCCCGAAGCGACGGAGTTGCGCGAGGCGCTCGCCGTGCATCATGGCGTGCGGCCTGAGCAGGTGTTCGTCGGCAATGGTTCGGACGAAGTGCTCGCGCATGCTTTCGCGGCACTTTTGAAGCAGCCGAAAAAGCTGCTGTTCCCGGATGTCACCTACAGCTTCTATCCGGTGTGGGCGCGGTTGTTCGGACTTGCCTTCGAGACCGTGGAGCTGGATGGCGGCCTGCACATCCGGGTGGAGGATTACCGGCGCGAGGCGGGAGCGATCCTGATCGCCAATCCCAACGCGCCGACCGGCATCGCGCTGTCGCGGGCGGAGATCGCCCGGCTGCTTGAAGAGCATTCGGACATTCCGGTGGTGATCGACGAGGCCTATGTCGATTTTGGCGGCGAGAGCGCGGTTCCGCTGATCGACGATCATCCGAATTTGCTGGTGGTGCAGACGATGTCCAAGTCGCGCGCCTTGGCCGGATTGCGCGTGGGCTATGCGCTGGGCGGTGCGGGGCTGATCGAGGCGCTGCGGCGGGTGAAGGATAGTTTCAATTCCTACCCGCTCGGCCAGATCGCGCAGGCGGGCGCTGCGGCCTCGGTGCGCGACGATGGCTATTTTCGCGCGAACTGCGCCCGGGTGATAGCCGGCCGGGAGGCGATGACGCAGGAGCTGACCGGGCTTGGTTTCGAGGTTCTGCCATCGAGTGCCAATTTCGTGTTTGCCCGGCATAAGGCGCAAGGCGGGGCGGAGATTGCTGCGGGGCTGCGCGAACGGACGGTGCTGGTGCGACATTTCAGCGCGGCGCGCATTGCGGCCTATTTGCGGATTACCGTGGGGACGGAAGACGATACGAGGCGGCTGATCTCGGCGTTGGTGGAGATTCTGGGGGATTAGCGAGATGCCGTTCGGCATTGCGCCCTGAGGCTGCCGGAGCAGGACTGTTTCAGGCAGATGAAACCATCCAGCTCCGAAAATCTATTGAGCGAGCCATTTGATCGCTCGGTTACTTCAAGCTCCGGCGATATTGCCCAAGGCGTCGGCGAATTCATTTTGCGGCGATGCCAGTTCGCCGTGTGCCTTCAGCTTCAGGCGAAACGTCTTATAGTCGATCCCCAGATGCCTCGCGGCGGCTGCCTTGTTGCCGGCCGCAAGCTTCATGGCTTGCAGGAGCGCGTCGTATTCCAGCTGCCGGACCTGCTTTCCCACCAGATCACGCAACGGCACATGCGGCGGTTGGACGACCAACGGAGGAACGAGAACCTGGGTCCGCCGGTTCGGCAGGAACGGCTGGATATGCTTGGCCTGAAGCTCGGTCGATGCCATCAGGCCCGCCCGCCTGACAATATTGCGCAGTTGGCGCACATTGCCGGGCCAATCGTAGCCTCTGAGCAGATCCAGCGCCTCCGGGTGTATATCGATCGACGGGCGATGGAGGGCTTCCTGGGTCTGCAGGATGAACCGGCGCGCCAGGAATTCGATATCTTCGGGGCGATCACGGAGCGGCGGCACGATGATGCTGAATTCCGACAGGCGATAGAAAAGGTCCGGCCGGAATTCGGTGGTCACTTCCTGGTCCGTCAGCAACTCGTTCGTGGCGGCGATGACCCGTGTGTCCAGCCGGATCGGCGTCGTGCCGCCCACCCGGTAGATGACCCGCTCTTCCAGCGCGCGCAGCAGCGCCTGCTGTCCCACCGTGCAAAGATTGCCGATTTCGTCGAGGAATATCGTGCCGCCATCCGCCGCCAGTTCGAACCGGCCACGCCGCCGATCGCTGGCGCCGGTAAAGGCGCCACGTTCATGGCCGAAGAACTCCGAGTCCACGAGTGCGTCGACAATCGCTCCGCAGTCGAACACCACGAACGGCTTGTCCGTTCGGGGACCATGCCGGTGCAGGCCCTGCGCCACGACCTCCTTGCCGGTGCCGGTTTCGCCGCAGATCAGAACCGAATAATCCGTGTTGGCCACCAGTTCCATCTGGTTGACCAGGCTCTGGATGGCCGGGCCGTGCCCCATCGTGGCGGTGATGGTTTCGCGCAGGCTGGCGCCCTTTTCCCCGGGCGGCACGCTGTGCTGCGCGATGGCGCGCATAACCGTGGCGACGACGTGATCGTTATCGAACGGCTTGGTCAGATAATCGAAGGCGCCGGCCCGGATGGCGTCCACGGCTCCGGAGATGCTGGCATGTCCTGTCAGCACGATCACAGGGACGGATTGAAGCTGCAATCGCAGACGCTCCAGAACCTCCTCGCCGCTGAGGCCCTGCGTGCGCATATCCAGGACCACCACCGCCGGCCGGGTTCGAGCCGCCAGTTGAAGGCCGGCCACTCCCTCATCGGCTTCGACAACCGGCAGGCCAGCCTCGCCCAGGATTGACCGGAGCGCCCAGCGAATGTCTGGATCGTCATCGATGACAAGGACGGGGGACTGCGCGTTCATTGCGAGCTACTTAAACTCCCTGCCATGCCACTGGACTGCGAAGACCCAGGTAGCGTTGGCCTTACTTAGATCTTTTGGTCGCAGGTAGACCCTCGGGGAAACAAAGAACCCCGTTTAATTATTCAGCTTTACCCCGATGAAATACCCGCAGAGAACAATTCGAAGCGAAAATCGGCAACGCACTTTTGGCATAGCTCATCGTAATTTACCGTAGAGGTGCCGGTACACTGAGACAACCTTCGGAATCTACTTATTCGCCAGCACGATAACCATAGATGTGACGATGATAGAATTTTCGGAATCGATCCATACGGCGCTTCGGCGCACCGCGCGCGCTCCATTCGGAGGGGCGATTCCAGTCCAGAAGGAACTACGTCTGGCGTGATAGGGTCGATCTGGGACGCCGCTCTCGCGGGGGAGTAGTCGTCTTTTAAAATAACGTTGAAAGTCATTTACAATAACTGTAATATGTCCGGCATGGACATATTCACCGAGACCCCGTTCGCCGAACCCGACCTCGCGCAGTTGCTGCCGCGGACGGCGTTTTATGAAATTCTTTGGATGCTGCGGAGCTCGCTGCCGCCGCCGTTGACGGACGATCCGGTGGATCTGGAGCGGCGGGACCAGGCGGCGATGGCGGCTGTGGCCTCGCTGTTGCCGGTGACGGTGGCGGAGGGGCGGCTGGCGGCGCAGTTCGCCTCGGCCGATGCCTGGGCGCGTGACTGCCAGGTTCTGGCGGCGGAGCGGCGGGCGGATACAGGGCAAATGCGGAGATGGCTGGCGCAGGCGGTGAGCCTGATGCGGGAGTCGCGGGCGGCGCTGCGGGAGTTGCGGCAGATGCAGGTGGCGCGGCGCAAGCGGGACGCGGAGGCGGAGAACCGAGCGGAATGGGAGGAGTGCCGCGCGGTTGGGATGATGCGTGGGGCGTTGGGTGAGACGGAATCCCAAGACGGGATTTCTGAGACGGATTTGGGACGGGAGTTTGAGGGTTCCGGCTCCCCACCCCCGGCCCCTCCCCACGAGGGGGAGGGGGGAAGGAAGTCGGATATATCAGGCGGTTGCGGCGATTCCCGCGGAAAAGATGGGCGGAGATGTCGGCACGAGGATGCGGGTCTGGGCGCGCGGCGCCCAGCGGGTCCAGGGCAGAGCCCTGGCCTTCCTAATTCGTGGTCTTCTCAGCCGGCGCCTCGGCCGGAGCCGGAGCAAGCGTTTCCGCCGTCGGGGTGCCCTTCGGGGCCGGGGTCTTCATCATCGCGCCGGTCATCGGGATGAAGAACACGCCCATGTCGCGCTTGGAGTGGACCTTGCCCTCGGCGTCCTTGGTGTAGAGGTAGAGCACCTGGCCGCGCTTGAAGGGCTGGCCGATGGGGATGATCATGCGGCCGCCCGGCTTGAGCTGCTTGAACAGCTCCGGCGGGGCGTATTGGGCGGCGCAGGTGACGATGATGATGTCGAAGCCTTCCTTGACCTCGGGCCAGCCGTAATAGCCGTCGCCGACGCGGGACTGGATGTTGTCGTAGCCGAGCGGGGCGAAGATCTTGCCCACCGCGTGGCCGAGCGGCTCGATGATCTCGATCGAGTAGGCGCGCTTGACGATGCGCGAGAGCAGCGAGCTTTGGAAGCCGCTGCCGGTGCCGACTTCGAGGGTGACGTCGTCCGGGCCGGGTTTGGCGATCTGGGTCATGTAGGCCTGGCCGAGATAATCGGACAGGGCGGAGCCGTAGCCGAGGGCCCAGGGTTTTGGGGTGTCTTCGTAGGCCTCACCGGGCGTGGCGCGGTGTTCGGAGTAGAGGTAGTGGTAGTATTCGCGGGGCACGGCCTCGAAGGCGGCGAGCACGCGGGGGTCGGCGGTGCCGAAGCGTTCGATCAGGTAGGCGTTGATGCGCTTCATCGCGGCGGGCTTGCGGGCCTGGATGGCGTTGAACTGCGCATCGGTCAGGCTGACGGGGCGGCCGGAGGCGCGCATCGCCTCCTCATAGGTGGCGCGGTTCCAGTTGGCTGGGCCGGCCAGGGCGGGGCGGACGATGGCGGCCGCGGCGGTGGCAACGAGGCCGCGGCCGAAGTCGCGCCGGGTGATCATCGGAAGGGTGGAAAACATCAGGTGGTCTTTCGCACAGAGGGGCGCATCGAGGGAAAGGTAATGAACGCGATCCCATACAGGATTGCGGCACACAGGAGAACCCTGGAAAAACCGGCCTCGCGCGCCACGAGATTGGCCAGCGGCGTGGCGACCACCGAGAAGGCGCCGTTCAATCCCCAGGCCCAGGGCAGGAAGCCGCCGGTGCCGGCGCGGGTGAGGCCGAGGGGGAACGGCAGGCCGAGAGCGGCGGAAACCGGTGCGACGACCAACAGGACCAGCAAGGCGCGCACCGCCCAGGGCAGGCTAAGGGTCGACAGCATCGCCGGTTCCAGGCCCAGCAGCAGGGCGGCGGTCCAGGCCAGCATCACAAGGGTGGCGAGCTGCACGCCGCGGCGCGGGTCGGCGGCGAATTTGCCGGCGGCCATGCTGCCAAAACCGGAAAACACCAGCATTCCCGTGAGCACGATGGCGAAGGCGCTGATGCGGTCGTTGAGGTAGAATGAAACCTTCTCGATCAGAAAGATCTCGACGAACAAAAAGCCTAGGCCGAGGGCGGGGAAATAGAGGATCGGGCGGAGCAGGCCGGTGCGTTCCTCGGCCTGGATGCGCCGCGGGGCCAGCAGGGGAACTGCCAGGACCAGGATGGCGATGACGATGGCCTGGACCAGCACCGCGAGGTTGACCAGGGCGCCGATCTCCGCCTGGGGCAGGATTTCCAGGCGTTTGAGGATCACGTCGAGCTGGGACAGGCGCAGCACGACGTAGAAGAAGGGTTGGTCGAAGGTGATCGGCGCAAGGTTGAAGGCCTCGCCGGAGGGGGTGGGGTTGCCGGCCAGCACGGCTTCGGCCTCGTCGGCGATCGCGTCGTCATTGCCGCCGGTGGCCATCTCGCCGGAGGTGAAGGAGACGGATGGCAGGTCGTTGTAGAGCCCGGCCTTGGCAGCCTGGACGTCGATGCCGGGGTAGTAGGAGAGGTCGAAGGAGCGGTCGTCGGCGAATTTCTTCAGCGCGGCGATGCGGTCCTCGGTCCAGGCGGCGTTGGAGAGCAGGATGCGCACGCCCCAGGCGGAGCGGTAGACAAGGGCGTGGCGGGACGGGTCGGCGATGCCGGCGGCGAGCATGGCGGCGCGGACGGTGGCGAGCATGCGCACGGCGTAGACGGGGAAGTCGCGGATGGAGACGGGGATGGAGACGATGCCCTGCGGGCCGATTGCGCGGAGGTAGGAGGCGATGGCCTCGACCGTGAAGCCGGTGGCGTTGGCTTCGGCCGCATCGAGGAAGTCGGCGGAGAGGTCGATCAGGTCGTAGGCGCCGGGGGCGGATTGGCGGGCGGCGGCGATGGGGCCGCCGTCGAGGATGTGGACGCGGGGGTCGGACGGCATGGCGGCGGAGGGACCGATGCCGTGTTGCAAGGCGTCGCGCAGGACCGGTTCGGGTTCGACGACATCGACCTTGCTGGCACCGAGGCTCAGGGCCTCGGCGACGCGGAAGCCGCCGGAGGCGCCGGCGAGCAGGATTCGGGCGCCGGGCAGGAGGACGTAGGGCGCGGCGCCGAGGGCGGCGGCGGCGTAGCGTGTATCGAGGTCGCCGGGCTTGGCGATGGCGGCGATGCGGTTGCCGTCGCGGTAGAGGCCGAAGGTTTGCGGTGGGCCGGCGAAGCCGAGCATGGCGGCGTCGTTGGAGACGTCGGTATCCACGCGTTCGGTGAAATCGTCGAGCAGGAGATAATCGCCGCGGGGGGAGCGGATTTCGGCCAGGATCTTGGCGTCGGGTGTGTGCAGGGGGGCGTAGATGGCCTTGAAATCGTTGAACTCGGCCTGGCCGTTCAGCAGTAGCAGCGCTTCCCCGGCAAGCAGGGCGAGCAGGGCAGCGAGGGCGGAGGGCCAGCGCCTTGCGCCGGGGCGTTTGCGGAACAGCGCGCTGGCGGCGAGCGGCACGAGCAGGGCGGGCACCAACAGGAAGGGGTGCAGCACGAACATCAGCGCCAGGGCGGTGGCGGCGCCGGCGCCGGCGCCGGTGAGGTCGTAGCCGTAGACGCGGCCGATTTCGCGGGCGTTCAGCACGAAGCTGAGGGAGACATAGATGCCGGCGAGGAAGAAGAAGGGCAGCAGGCAGGCGTAGTAGAGCGCGATATTGCCGATCTGCGGCAGCCAGGTGGCCTGGTTCTGCAATTGCAGCGGGTTGAAGGGATTTGTGGTCGTGAAATGGAAGCCGAGCGCGGCCGCGATGACCATCGCCGCCGGCAATATGGCCAGCAGGCGGGCGCCGTTGCGGGCGAAGGCGTCGCGGAACAGGGCCAGGACCACACCGCTGAGCGCGAAGCCGACCATGACGATGGAGATGACCCAGTAGCCGTATTCGGACCATTTCGCGACGGCGAAGTAACGGGTCAGCGCGATCTCGTAGCCGACCGCGCCGGCCGAGACCAGGAACAGCGGCCACAGGGCCGCGCGGCCTACTCGTTCGGATTGGCTCACGGTCAGATCTTGCCCAGCCGTCTCACGGCCAAATCCTGCGCCTGCCGTGTCACGGCCAGATCTTGCGATGAATGAAGTCGGCTAGGCGGGCGTTGAAGCGGGCGGCCTCGTCCACGAACAGAGCGTGGCCGGCATCGGCGAACAGGGCCATTTCGGCCGATTTATGCTTGTTCACGAGGTTCTCCGCCTGGGCCGTCCAACGCGGACGGACCACATACAGCACCGGCTTGTCGGTGGAATAGACCGCTTCGCGCCAGAAGCTGCGCGGAACGGGATAGGCCAGCAGCAATCTGGCGGCCGGTTCGGGGGTGCGCAGGCAGGTCTCGGTCAGGCGGTCCAGCCAGGCTTCGGATTGGTGGGTGCGGAACATGCTGCGGACGAAGCGGCGCATGAAAACCTCGTGCGGCGGTTTTGGGGCGTGGCCGGTTTGCGGCGGCGGGGCCGGCGGCGGCGGGTCCTCGCCGATGGAGTTGTCCACCAGCACCAGTCCGGAGATCCGCCCGTCGCCGGCGGTTTTGACGTAGTCCAGCGTGTCCAGCACGCCGAGCGACCAGGCCACGACCAGTACCGGCCTGCCGCCGAGCTGGGCGATCAGGTCGCCGATGTCGCGGCCACGGCGGGCGGGGTCGTAGCCGGAGCTGGCGATTTCCGAATCGCCCTGGCCACGCGGGTCGAACGCGATCACGCGGTAGGATTTGGCGAAGGCCTCGACCTGGCGGTCGAAGATCCAGGCCGGCATGGTCCAGCCGGGGACGAAAACCAGGGTGTGATCGTTGCGGTTGCCGGCTTCCAGGTAGTGCAGGCGAACGCCGTCGCTCGTGGTGAAGAACCGGCTCTGCATGGGCACGGCGGCCCGGCTTGTGCCGGCCGCACCCGCACCGGCGAGAAGGATAACCGCCAGCAGCAGCCCGGCCACGACTCGGAGCAACGGGGCAATTCTCATGCGCCGCACATGAGCGGCCCGGGTGTGGCAATGTCAATTCAAGATTTATTCCACCAGCATTCGCAAATCGCTGGCACGGCGCAGCACGATGTGGCCACCGTCCATGTCGACTATGCCGTCCTTGCGCC